>WFRA01000342.1 GCA_015486775.1 Kiritimatiellales bacterium
ACTTTATTCAATCATTAGACGAATAAAGGTTTCCGGCGCGGTAGCGGGAATAATATTGGTTACCATGTCGAACACCCCCGCACCTGCGTTGGTGGCCACTGCCGTGTAGTCCGCGTCAGCCCAGTCGGCCGAAATTAGATCTGAGGCCGCCTCGAGATGGTAGGATAGTTCGGCATCGTCGTTACGCTGAACATGCACATAGACCATGGTTCCGCCCTCATTTTCGAAAGTCGGGACAATGCCGATGTCCGTGGGGTCGGCGGGATTTCCGCCAAGTCCATACTCGCAGAGGTTATTCAATAAGTCGGAATCGGGGTTGTCGCTCTTGTTGGTTTGCGATCCCACTCCCGGGAATCCGCTGATCCATTTCCCATATCCGCTTAGCGGCGACTGCAAATCGAACTGGCGGATTTCCTCAAGCTGCGCAAGGCTCAGCGCGCTATCGGCGGAGCCGGGTTCGATATACGGCTCTTGCGTTCCATCGCCGTAGATGCGGATTTCATCCATATAGCCAACGAAAGGGCGGGTTCCTTCAAGACCCGTATTGCCAAGATAGAAGGATGCACCCAGCCCAGCCTTGCGGTTCAAACGACCAAAATTATTGACCGCTGAACCGATCAAGCCGACTGGCTGGGTTTCGTCGCCGACATAGGCAAAGGTGTTGGCCTCGCCATTGGTGATGGTTCCATCGTACACCACGGCCAGAAAGACCCACTCGGTGCCTCCCGAAACCGAATTCCCAGAAAAATAGGCGGTGTTCCAGTCGCCCCCGAATGTGGTCGGTGCAACCCTGTATTCCACACGGTCACCTCTGTAGTTCAATTCCAGCGTGGAAGGGGCATTGATCAAGCGTCCCTGGGGAGCGCCTTCAATGCCTTGCTTGACCCAGCCGCACCAAGTGTATGACCAAACGTTGTAGATTGCCCGCTCCGTCTCCGAGCCAATCTCCGTCGCGTTGCTTCCATACTGCAAGGCATTGGCCATTTCCGAGGCGCTGGCACCCGAATTGTCGTAGGCCTGCCCCTTTATGGATACATTGGTGCTGACCGTCGGGTACGGAATACTTCCGTTCGACCCCATGGCATAGGCCTTCTCAATACCCTTGGTTCCGTAGTTTTGCCATGCGGAAGCATTGGTTGTGGTTCCCGGAATACCTTCGAAGCTAAAATATATCTCGGCCTCATCGGCGATGCTGGGAAGCAACCCCCTCTTGCTTGTGCTCGAAACCGAATCAATATCGATCAGGAATGTCGAACCGACATTGTTTGCGGGAACCGCCAAAGGATCATAATAGCCATCACCAAAATAGAGGCGCGGTGACATGTTCGTTGTCGGATAGTCGAAACTATGCGTCAAGCCGCCATTAATGCGGATCGTAAAATTGGTTGGCGTAAAGACTGCCAGCACGTTCTGCCATTCCTCCAACGTCACCGACCCAACTTCCTGCCAGCCGGTCGACGTGGCCACCTTGAGCAAACCCGGGGCTGCCGAATCGATCGCGAAACGCACTGGACTTTGGTCGCCATAGCTGAACAGCACCAGCCTGCCTTCCTCTTGTAGCGTGGAGACTTTGAAGCTAAATCCAAACGAGAGGCTCTCATCAATGGCCGGGTCGAAAATCGGTGTCTCGATACCCGCGCTTCCGTCGTCTACGAAGGCTAAACATGGCCGGCCATCGATTTCCGTCTGAAAAGGAACCGTATACGACCCGGCCAGGAAACGCCGCCCGCGCGGAAGAATATAGAACTTGTCGGACTCCGGTGCAGGATTAACTATTGCGACATCAATCGACCGTGGGTCACCGTAGACGGCAGGATCTCCACCCCGACTGTAGATAACATAAAGCTTGCCGTTATGCTCCATGCCCCGCGGAGATGAAACAATGTCCCCATCACTGCTATAACGCACACCTGCCACAAAATCATCCATTCCGCTATGGCTGAAAAATAGCGTGCCATTCTGACGGTTCGTGTAGTTGCGCGAGGTTGACCAAGTGTCGTTATGGAACATGATATATCGACCGCCACCCGCCTCGATACTATTAGCCGTATTACCATGCGCAACCGTCTCGCTTGCGGTCAACGCATCGGCGATAACGAGCGGTGTTCCAGTGGCTATGCCGGTCGCAGTGGTGGTATAGAGACTTTGCGTCATCGGATCTCCCTCAAGAGGATAAAGCATGTTGCGACAAAAAATTCGGAGTTTCCCATCGTACTGTTCATGGACAAAGCTCTCCCAGACAGCAGCAGGATCTGAGTTCACTGTAACCCGATTCGAAAAGTTCCAAGTTACCCCTCTGTCGTCTGAATAAAGAAGGCAGATATAGCGATATGGCACGATCCGAGGCGTAGACCAGTGCTC
Organism: Kiritimatiellales bacterium; assembly: GCA_015486775.1. Taxonomy (GTDB): domain Bacteria; phylum Verrucomicrobiota; class Kiritimatiellia; order Kiritimatiellales; family Pontiellaceae; genus Pontiella. The sequence goes on from WFRA01000342.1 coordinate 2,362, forward strand.
AGTATCCGTGTAGGTTTCTTCGCTGATCATCGTTAAGGGATACACCACCCGTCCCGACGAAAGTCGCACCGGATTGGTGCAGGGATACGGGGTGTATCCGATCCCCTCAATCATCACCGGATCATCGAGGATGTGTTGGTTTGTCCATGTGGAGCCATCGTATCTGCTTAAGTAAATTCCTTTAGACGAATATTCCCCGCCATTACTTAAATACATGCACCACAACTCGCTCTCATCATAGGCCAGCAAGCCGGGTTGAGTTTCACACTCACCAATAAAATCCTTTGCATCCCGGATCGGGTTGATGGATGCTCCGCTTGTTCCCAGCAAAAATGGAACCTTTTCCGACCAAGACGCCCCATCAGTACTTTCGCTGATATATATATTCCGACCCCTAACTAATTCGTGCACGCCAATCCGTCCCTGCCAGGCGGCATAAAGCTTTCCGTTCCAAGAAGCAATCGCCGACATGTGGTTGTAGGCGGTTGGATTTCCCGCGAGATCGAAAATGGCGAACTCATCCATATAGAAATAGTCACTGTTGGCTACATCCGTCATTTGACGCACCATGATCTTTCCATCCGCAGCGTTAGCCGTGAAATATCCGCCCAGCAAAACCCATGTGTCCTTGATGGAGGTTTCGTCCAGCACCGTGCCACCGTTAAAATAGTCCAGCAGACGCACCGAGGGTGTCGCTGTTGCCGAAGAAGGGATGTAGACCCAGACCTGCGTCCAATATTCCTTGCCCGTCTCGAGCACGCTGAATGGTTGCGTCTCCGTGACAGAAAAGCCATGCGACCCTGTACTCGTTCCATCTGCCGTATAGCGGATCGACGCCGCCCCCATGAACCTTAGACTACTGAACCCAACGCTGCCGCGGTGAGTACTGTATCCCGCCAACGAGGGAAACACATCGTTTTCACCGCCGCTGTCGGAAACCTTGTTGGCATTGACCCCCTCGAACACGGGATGAACCGTGACGGCGGGGGCGTAAACCTCGTAATGGGGAGCACTTTCGCCCATTACAATAAATTCGCCCATCACAATAAACAGAAATAAAATATACTTGGACATAGCAGATTCTTTCGTCAGCAAGTTTCGTTTTTAATACTATTCACCAAATATGGTAATGTATCATATATTTACTTAGATATAGTTTTTTGTCCAATATCACATAGAAAGAAATCCCGGCGGCACTAGATCAGCATTGAAAGGATTCCTGGAAATCCTTCAGCATAATGCTGACACAGGGAATGCGTACCACTCTCAATAATGTTGCCACCACCGATTCCCATCAGCGCAAAACCGGCCAGCAGAATGGACACGATACCTGCGCCGCTGTTCTCAATGCCAACCACATGGCGGCGATCTTCACATGGAATACCCAATCCATTACGAGCCGTTTCAGTATAGAGCCATGGGTGGAGCATAGGCGAAAGCTCCGGGTTCGCCGACACGAATTAAACTGCGCACGTCTAAAACCTTCAACCGGTCAAACGCGTATCCACACATAGAACAATGCAAGCACCCTATTTTTTAAGCTGTTCAAAAAAACAGGGTGAATCGGAACTTTTATTTCTATAACATAAGTTTACGTCTAACCAATAAACTCATTGCTGTGCTAACTCCAAGGAGCCCTAGTGTACTCGGCTCCGGAATAGCTGTAAGCGTGGTTCCTGACACATCGAATACGCTACTGAACGCAGCAGCATTGCTGCCACCGAACAATAGATTTCCGGCGGTATACCACGCTTCGTACTGGGTAGCATCAAATCCGTTTATTGATAGTGAGCCAGTTCCGGTCGCATCTTCAAAGTTAACGGTAGATCCGGAACCATCGAATTTAAGCTGATTGGAAACGTTTACTGCTGTGGTCGATCCCGACTTAAAGGTTAGCGAACTATTATCAGCATCCAGTTCGAGGCTATTTACGTTAAATACCCCTCCGTTGAGGTCAAAGGAAGAGCCAGTCCGTTGAAACAAGAGCTGGCTGCCAATATCCAATGTACCGCCGTTCAATGCCACCGCCCCTGTTCCAATAAATTGGATATCGCCATCCCAGTTGATAAGTCCACCGGACTGATCAAAAGTTCCTCCATTGAACTGTAATACCCTTGTCGAAGAAACCGCATCCCCATCGAACAAACCGCTTGTCATGGTAAAACTATTAAACCCGTGATTAAACGAGAGGTGTCCGCTATCCGCTTTAGTAAGAGTGCCTCCTTGAATGATTATAGCCATGTTCGGCACTGCGGCTGAGTCAACAGCTCCCGCCGCGAACGTCCCTGTGACACCGGAATTGACAAGCCCCGGATTGGCGGCGGTTGGCAATCCGTTATCCCAACTGGCTGCAGCAAGAGGATCTGCCCCATCTATCAGAAGAGTATCCGCCACCGAGACCGCCCCACCAATCAGCACAGAGCAAGCTATCAAAAACAATGTCCTACGAGTAATATTATCATCTAGTCTACTAACCTTCATCTCTGTCTCCTATTCCTTATTTATTAATTCGCACAATTGGCAGGGGCGAATTTTCCTGCTCTATAGAAGGCCGACAAATACAACCGTTCTTTTTACTGTTATTTTCACCGTTCCTCCAATCCCTATTCTGAAAACATAGACCATATGATATATCAGATATTTCACACGTCAACCCTTTAATTTAGAAAAAATTCCCCCTATCTGGGAGGCATCACAATTCCACTTTTAATGAAACAACCTTGAAGGGGTCGATACGGGCACATATCCGGCCTTGCTCCACCGGATTGTCCGCCAACAACGACTCATCCATGCGGACAAGCGAACAATTTTGAATCGGATGCCTCAGGCCGAGTTCGACGGGAATGGTATCCCGAGAAGGATTGAACACGCGTACAATAAGCCCCTCTCCATCCTCGGTTTTCTTAACCGCGCTCATCCGCGCACCCCCTTTCAAGCTTAAAAAGGAATTGGACGGCGGAAGATCCCCGTCAATCGGTCGGGTGTGCTGGAAGGGGCGCAGCGGCGCATTGAATTGTTCTGTGGCGGTATATACATCCGCCTGTTTCCAATCCTTGGAATGCGGATAGACCGCATATTTGAAAACTGTTTTCCCGTGCATCTGTGCACCGGTCTGGTTGGGATCGGACTGCGGCGCGCGAAACTCGGAACAAATGCGCATGGCCGTGCACCGCATCAAGGTGAGCATCAGCGTTCGTGACGGATCATCAGTCACCTCATACTCCTGAAGGTTGCGGTTCAACACCGCCAATCCGGTTTCTCCATCGGAAAGATCAACCCAGTGCTGCATCGGTAGCGTGGACATCTGAGCATCGCGCGGCGCGGCGACAGGGCGCCGGTCAACTGTGAAATGCCCCTCGGCATCGGCAAAGTTTGTCTGGATTCCGGTTGGCAATCCGACCCGGAACCGGCAGTCAGACGCACTGTTTTCAACCTCTGTTTCAATCTCCACAAAGCAGTTGCTTTTCCCCAGCGTCACCAAGGAGCTGAATTTTACAACGGTCGTGTTTTCTTTCAGTCGTCCGGTTTTTCGATCCACACCGGAAGGAACATCCAAGGTTTGGAAGATTTCGAACTGCGTCATCAATGGGCCATCAGCAACACGGCGAATTTCAGCGCTCCGGCCTACCGTATTGATGACGGTTTGGTTTCCTGGCTCCACCCGCTGCCAATAGTCGCCGACATCTCCGCTATACTCAAAAAAGTTCAACTGGGTGAAGAGCCTACCGGTTTCTTTGCAGAGCAGATCCAGCGTGCCATCGCCATTGATGAGCACTTCCACAAATTCATTGGCCATACGATTCGGGCCAATCATTTGGGAACCGCACACCTCATCGAGCGGCCAGAATTCCGCTGACCGATCAAAGGTTTTCCCGCATGCCAAACGCACCGTTTTATAGCCCATCGCCGGAACCGGACCGGAGCACATCACCAGCCGATGGCGATCCACCCGCCAAGGAAGCGCCCGGCTGCCGAGCACATTGACCGGTGCCGTCAGTTCTTCGCGCTCCAGCATTTGAACCGGTAGCAATGTGCCGTCCAACTCTTCAATCCGAACCGTCTTGCTGTTGGATTCGCGCGGCAAATCAACAACGGCTTCCAGCTCTCCAGAAACCTCGTACGGTAGCGGATTGAACAGGGTCAGGAACAGCCCGTCCTCCGGTTCTTCCGCCAGATCCAGCCGAGAAAGAACCAACTCAACAGAGGCATTGAACACCACGTCGCTCAGCTCAATCACCTGTTGCAGCCGGTTGGCAATATCATTGGCAGTTTTGTCGGTAGTCACACCGTTAATGGCATCGTGCGAATGCGACTGAAGCAGAGTTTCCCATGCTTTGTTCAGCAAATTCCGCTGCAGTTCCGCATCGGGCGAATCAATCAGGTTGGCAAACGGTTCGGCATAGCGAAGCAGCAACGTCTGCGCCTGCCGGTTGAGCGTCTTCAAATTCATCCGAACGGCGAGTGCGTTGGCGGAAAGCGCAGGAGCCGGCCCGTCGCGCAGTTCGCCATGCACCGTCGCTAGTTCGTCCGGATTCAGCTTCGCTTTGAGTGCAGCAACAAAATCGGGAAGCGTGCTGTGGATAAAATTTACCTGATCGGATGCATCATTCAGCCGCCGGATCACCTCCGCCAAATTCGGTGTCACCCCCGAGAAATCGGTACCGTCCCCGAAAAAAAGATCGGTTGGAACATGCGTGTGGTTGGCCGTGGCAACCAGATCCGCCAGGCATGGTTCGATCATTTCATAGCAGAACTCCCCTTCCGGAAGCTGTGACAGCTCGGAACGACAGCGTACCGGATCGGCCGCATGATAAAGAAACCCCTTTTCCCCGGTACGATATCCCCATTCTGGATCGTCGTACAACTTGCCGTAGGTAAGCGGCAGGATCATGTTAAAGAAAAAATTATTCCGCTTATTGACCCCGAGACGGGTCGTCAGTAGCCGCGTGCCGTCGGGTGCCTCCCAGACAAACTCACTGTGCGGTGCCCGTTCTTTGCTAATGTTTTTTCCCGTAACAACAAAGTCGATCCCAAACCCCGCAAGCAACTGGGGGAACTGAGCGGTCTGCCCCCACCCGAAAGTGGTATAGCCAATGTCCAGGCACCCGCCCAGCGCTTCGGCCTTGCGGCTTCCCCACAAAATGTTTCGGACAAGGGCTTCTCCGCAAACCGGATAAAAATCCGGCAGATTGTACCAAGGTCCGATAAACAGCTTGCCGTCTTCAATCGCCTTGCGTACAGCCGGTTCCTTTTCCGGGCAAAGCTCTAGATAGTCCTCAATAGCAATCACCTGCCCATCGAAAAGAAATGCTTTGTATTCTGGATCAGATTCAAACGTGTCAAGCAGATGATCCACCATCTTCTTGAGTTGAAACTTCGACCCCCAAAGCGGCGTGCGCCACTCGCGATCCCAGTGGGTATGCGAAATAATATGTCCTGTAACTGACTTGCTCATGCGGCCTCCCCAAACGGATTTGAATTGGTTTTCGGCAGATTGCGATACCAAAACCAGTAGAGTCCGGCAGAGCAGACCAGCAGCAAAGCCAGCGAAACCCAAAATGCAGGCCAAGCTTTCATCATCAGCTGCACCGGGGTCCAGTAGAGCAGGAACTGCCACGGCACCGCAAAAAAGAGTGCAATGATGTCATTCCGGTTTTCGCGATCGATGCGGTCGACAACCTGAGGATCAAGCTGCTTTTTATAGGGAGCCCAAACTCCGAATGGACGGGTTGTTTTGTAGAAACGCAGCAACGTCTCTTCATCCGTTGGCTTGGTGCTGAACGTACCGATCATTGCCCCGACAAACGAACAGGCCAAAATCGAAGGGAAGCTGTACCAGACCGGCCACGCAGGAAACAAAACCCGTTGGAGGACAGCCGCAACCATTCCGCCAACCACCCCACCGGCAAATCCATAGCCGTTGAAGCGCCACCAAAACCAGCGCAACAGGGCCGGCAGCGCCATCCCGCCGCCGAGGCCGCACATGATCCATCCCCAGATGTCATTGATCGATTTGGCATAGTACCCCATCCATAGTGCCAGTACCACAATAACGATACAGGTTGCATGCGATATCCGAATCAACTCTTTTGTTTCCGCTTTCGGACGGATCAAACGCTGGTAGAAATCCTTCACGAAGTAAGCGGCCGACATGTTGAGCTGGCTGTCGAAGGTGGACATCGCCGCCGCAATCAGCGCCACGAAAATCAGGCCGCGCACCCCGGCAGGAATACTGTAGTAGATCACCGCAGGCAGAACCTGTTCCGCATTCACGGCTCCGTGGAAGCTGACCAATCTCAGTTTTTCCGGCCAATCCGCACCCAGCAGCATTTGCAATTTGGCAATCAGCTCCGGTGCATATTGCTCCGGATGTGCGGCGATCCCGGAAACAATCTGCCCCCAATTGTGCGCCTGCGCTCCGGCCACACTCCCTTTAACCGCATCGGCGACCTGCACCAGCACGGCGGTGTCGGGAATCATCTCATGAATCAAATGGATCCCTAGAATCACGAAACCGATGATCAGCGGCCAGCGGATGGCGGAAGTAAGAATCCAGACAAGCGAAAGCGTTCCGCATTCGCGTTCATTGCGTGCACCAAAATAGGTCGGCTTACCCCCCGAGCGGCTCAGCCCAACCATTACCGTGAAAAAGAGATAGTAAAAAACCGCCAATGCCATCTGTTCAAAGGCGACATAGGCCTTGGGCATATCCACATGGCCGGGCAACGTGATCTTCGCCCACTCCGCATTGCCGGACACCGCTTCCGCGAGTGCGCCAAGGGTTGCATGGTTCGGCACCAGTTTAAAGGCGGCAACACTCACACAAATCACCGCCAACAGGATAAAACAGGACTGGAACAGATCGGTGAACACCACCCCGTAAAAACCAGTCAAGGTCGTGTAGATTGTAGCGATCACAATCATCACCAGCGCGCAGGCCATCGGGGAATATGGGAAAAAAATCGAGAGGAATAAGCCGGAACCTTTAATAAAATACGCAAGGGAACCAACCGTCCCCACAATAATCGCAAATGCCTGCAGCAGCCGGGCAATCTCGCCGGTATGCCCCTTGCCAAAACGGAATTCCATCCACTCGGCCACCGTCATGCAGTTTGATCGGCGGTTCCACTTCCCGTGAAAAACCATTGCAAACGCCATCAAAAGCGCCAAACCGCCACGCACCTCCACATACATCCCCCGCGGTCCCAAAACAAATAGAAGCGAAACCAGCAGCATCGTGCCGGTCATGTCAAGTTGGGATGCCATCCCGGACATGCCTAGTGCCCACCAGGGGATCGACCGCCCGCCCAGAAAATAGTCATCCAGCCCCTGCGATGCCTTTTTCTGAAAATATACCGTCAAAACCGCAAGCCCCAAGACATAGCCAGCCATGACAGCCCAATCAATCCAATTAAACATCCCCACCACTCCTTTCAAATTCTCAAACGAGCCATTTGATATATCATATATACCCGTGATTCAAGTATAAAAAATCCCGAATCAAAACGTGAAGTATCAAGTTTGCGTTCGCTATTTTCTAAGGCGGCTACGCAGCAGTGAATTAAGAATGGTCGGTCTGCGACAGCCTCTATCGGAAAAAGGCCGACACCGCTTCTCCCTCAAGGCCGAGGAGTTTTCCGCATCCATCCCCATCACCCTGCACGTCTGGAACTTCGCGCTGCCGGAGCGCAACCATCTCGAAACCGCCTTCGGACTCGATGTCGGTGCCATCTTCCGCTACCAGAATCTGAAGATCGAGGCCGACAAGCGCCGTGGGCGCTCCTCGTCAGATTCCATCGGGGAAGAGGTCCCCGAGCTTCGGCTCCTGCCCGGGCGGAGTGCGCCTGCCGGTCTTCCTTTTCGCCTCCCGCCCGCAGCGTTCCATGAATTCCTCCGACGACATGGTGTGCGCCCCCGCGCTCGAAACGGTGTCGTGCTCGGCGTGGTCGGAGGTCACCACGAGAATTTTTCCGGGGGTTGGAAATTTGCAGACCAGCCGTTCGATGACCGAGTCGGCCGAGAGGTTGCCCGGCGAAAAGAACACTTCCAGGCACCCCGACGTCAGCGCGGCATCGCTGCCCGCCTCGCGGCCGTCGAAGACGATCGTGGTCTGCCGCGCCATGCCGAGCGCGGTGGCCTCGGCCAGGCGCACCAGCCGGTGGCGAGCCGACTGGATGTCCGAACCCAGCATTCGCGCCAGCTCCGGCGCCTTGTGCAGCAGGTTGTATCCGTCGATAATGAGCCAGTCGTAGTGCATTCTTGCCTTTGCCCGGCTCCCCGTTCCTAGAACTTCACGCAGGAGGCGTGGAGGGCATCGATCTCTTGGGCAATTTTTTCGACGAGTGCTTCGTCGACCGCCTGGCTGACCTTGAGCAGGGCAAGGGAGTTTTCGCCGGAAGAATCGTGCGGGTTGCGCATGTCGTCGATGTTGACGCCGGCCTCGGCGAGGGCGTTGCCGATCATGCCGACCACGCCGGGGCGGTCGCGGTAGATAAAGAGGACGGCCGCGCCGACGGGCTCGAAGTAGAGCTGGTCGAAGTCGTTGATGCGCGAGATCATCATGTGGCCTTCGGCGACGGTTCCGCGGACGCTGGTGCGCTGGAAGCTGGCGCCGTCGAGGGTGGTGGTGACATCGACGGTGATGGAGTTTTCGTAGCCTTTGGAGGTGTCGGTCTCGCGGTTGAAGTATTCCACGCCCATCTCCTGGAGATAGGCGAGTGCGGCATCGTAGCCCTGGGTGCGGTCGAAGTCGTCGCTGAGCGCGGCGACGATCTGGACGAGGAGCCAGTCGCCGAAGGGCTTGAGGTTGCCGTAGAAGCTGGTTTCGATGAGCTTCATCTTCTGGCTGCCGGCAATGCTGCGGCAGGTGTGGGCGAGGATGAAGGCCAGCTCGGAGTAGGCGCGGTCGAGCCCCTCGGGAATGTCGCGGTTGACGACGTAGGAGGCGATGCCCTTGTCGTCGTAGTCGATCAGCTGGGTGGCAGAGCGCGAGGCGGCGTTGTAGTTGGCCTCGACGGTGCTGGCGCCGAGATGCGGCAGCATGATGTCGGCGATGTCGGCCACAGATTTCTCGCCGGCGGCATCCTTGGCATAGACATCGTTGAGGAAGCGCAGCCCCTTGTCGGCCTTGAGCGCACGCAGGTCGTCTTCGTTAAGAATGCCGGCGCGGGCGCAGTTGACGAGCGTGGCACCATTTTTCATGCGGGCGAAGAGCGACTTGTTGATGATGCCCCGGGTCTCGTCGTTTTCGGGCATGTGGAGCGAAACATAGTCGCACTGCTCAAAGATTTCTTCGAGGGTGGCGGATTCCGCACCGAGCTCGTAGGCGCGCTCGGCGGAGAGGAAGGGGTCGAAGGC
>WFRA01000343.1 GCA_015486775.1 Kiritimatiellales bacterium
ACCGAGGTCGATACCCAATACTTTAGATCCTGCTGTTGTACTCATAGTTTCATCTCCTGTTTAAAATGGTGTCGTATTTAACGGGTGCCCTTTAACACGAAGTGTGCCAGCGGAGATAATGCGTATTGCGTATTGCGTATCGACCCGCAAACAAAGGCCGAATCTTCCAAACATTGGAAATCCGGCCTCCAGCCTAGGGAACCCCGGCCTGCCCGCTTATGGCGCACGCTGCGACACACCTGCGCCATCATGGCACACCATTACGGGCAATGCTTCGTTGCGATCGAACGACAGGGCTGGATTGGAGATTTTGTGGGTGCCGGAGTTCCGCGTTCCGGCAAGAGCCACTACGGATCTTTAGCCCGCAAGCACCTCGTTGAGGCGGGCGGCGAAGGCGGCGGGGTCGTCGATCTTGGCACCGGACGCGATGACGGCCTGATCGTACAGGAGCTTCGTCAGGGTTCCAACCATTGGATCTTTCTTGTCGGCCTTGTAGAGCGCCTGCACTTTTTTGACGACGGCGTGTTCGGGATTGAGTTCGAGCACCTTTTCGCGCTTCGGAACTTCCTGCCCCATGCGGCGCATCATTTCCTCGATGTGCGGGCTCATGGAATATTCATCGCCCACGAGCACGGCGGCGGAATCCTTGAGGCGGGTGGTGAGCTTGACCTCCTTGACGCCGTCGAGCAGATCCTTGGCGAAGCCGATATAGCCCTTGAACTGCTTCTCTTCGTCCTTGAGCTTTTCCTTGTCCTCTTCGAGATCGCCCTTGTTGACGGCCTTGAGCTTCTTACCCTTGTATTCCATCAGCTGCGGGATGACAAAGTCGTCGATCGGGTCGATCATGAGCAGGACTTCCTTGCCGTCGGCCTTGAAGGATTCGAGGTAGGGGGAGTTTTCGATGGCGGCGCGGTTTTCGCCGGCGAGGTAGAGGATCTCCTCCTGGTCTTCGGCCATGTTTTCGACATAGTCAGCAAAGCAGGTTTTTTCGCCGGGTGCCTTGGCCGTGGTTTCGAACAGCAGCAGGTCGGCGATTTTCTCCCGGTTTTCCCAGTCGTTTTGCAGGCCTTCCTTGAGGATGGAGCCAAACTCCTCGTGGAACTTGAGGAACTTGTCGTAGTCCTTTTTTTTCATCGCGGCCAGCGTCTTGAGGATGCGGCCGACGAGGTTTTTGCGGATCTTGTCGAGCATCGGGTTTTCTTGGAGGATCTCGCGCGAGACGTTCAGCGGCAGGTCGGAGGAGTCGACCACGCCCTTGACGAAGCGGAGGTAGGAGGGCAGGAGGTTGTCGAATTCGTTGGAGATGAACACGCGCTGGACATACAGGTTCAGGTGCGCCTTGGGATCGTTGTTCATCATCATGTCAAAGGGCTTGGCTTCGGGGATGAAGAGCAGGGCCTTGAATTCGATGGCGCCTTCGGCGTTGTAGTGGATGGTTTCGGCGGGATCCTTCATGTCGTGCGAGACATGCTTGTAGAACTCGTTGTATTCCTCGGTGGTGATCTCGCTCTTTTGGCGGAGCCAGATGGCCTTCTGCGTGTTGATCTGCTCCTCGACCTCTTCCTCGACTTCCGTTTTCTCATCCTTCTTCGTGGTGAAGAGTACGACGGGGTGCTCGAGGAAGTCGGAAAACTTCTTGACGGTGGAGCGGATGGTCCATTCGTCGAGGTATTCGGAGGCATCCTCCTTGAGGTGCAGGACAATGTCGGTGCCCCGGTGTTCCTTGGCGGAATCCGAGAGGGTGAAGGAGCCGGTGCCAGTGGAATGCCACTTCACGGCATCCTCGCCATGCGCCTTGGTCTCGACCGTCACTTCGTCGGCCACCATGAACGAGGCATAAAAACCAACGCCAAACTGGCCAATCAGCTCCGGGTTGTCTTGTTCGCCCAGCTCCTTGGCTTTCGCAAGGAAGGCCTTGGTGCCAGAGTGGGCGATGGTACCGAGGTTTTCAACAACCTGATCCTTCGACATGCCGATACCGTTGTCGGAGATGGTGAGGGTCTTGGCCTCCTTGTCAGCGCGGATGGAGATTTTCCAGTCGGACTCGCCATCGAGCAGTTCGGGGTTGTTGAGGCCTTCGAAGCGCACCTTGTCGATGGCATCGCAGGCGTTAGAAATCAGCTCGCGCAGGAAGACCTCGCGGTGGGAGTAGAGCGAGTGGGTGATGAGATGGAGTAACTGCTCGAGTTCAGTCTTAAATTGCATGGTTTCTTCGGCCATAATATTTCCTCCTGTTAAAAGGCAGGCTGGAAGCCCGCGGTACAAAACTAGGCAAGCTGAAAGCCTGCGGAACGGTTAAAAAGCAGGCGGGAAGGTACGAAAGCGGGCGGGCGGTTTCAAGCCTAATCTAGAGCCTGTCGGGAACTCGCTTTTGCGCGACGGATCAGCCGCGCAAAATTCTTGACCCGGTGTGCTTGATCTTGTAAATTTCTGGAGAACGGTCGGATGTAGGGGTGCAGAGGGAGGATATGATGAACACGCTGGTCATTGTTGTTGCGTGCGGGAAGGAGGAAAAGATTTCGACGGGAACGGAGACGGCCTTTCTGAGCTTGGGAAATCGTCCGGTGCTTGCGCATTCGCTCAGGACATTCCAAGATTCGGAGGTGGTCGACGGGATTATCGTGGCGGTCAGCAAGGATCGCGTCGATTCGGTCATGCAGGTGATCAAGCGTTTTGGATGCACGAAGGTTTGCGGCATCGTGGTGGGCGGTGCCAACCGTCTCGGTACGCTGAAAACCGTTTTTGCAAAGATGCCCGAACCGGCGGCGACAATTGTGATCCACGAGGCGTCCCGTCCGTTTGTATCGCACGATGTGGTGGAGGAAACGGTGAAGGCGGCCAAGCGCTACGGTTGCGCCATTGCCGCCCACCGGGTCTCGGACGCGGTCAAGGTAGCACCGAAGGGACTCAAGTCCGAGCGGACGCTCGAACGCAACTCCGCTTGGCTGGCGCAATCCCCCCAAGTGTTCAAGAGCGGCGTGATCGAAAAGATCCTCGATCCGAAAAACAAGAGAACGAAGCTGGTCGACGACGAGTCGGCCTGGGTTTCGCCCCCCGCCGAGGTGCATCTGGTCGAGTCGGGCTACCGAAACATGAAGATTCGTAGCGCCGACGACCTGACGATTGCCACGGCTCTGTTCAATGCCGACCTGAAGCGCTAGTACTCTGTATTTATTAAATTCTCGCATCTACCACCCGTGGTTTTATTTCTCTGCAGAACGGGTTGTCCAAAGGTTGCGCAGCGCGGCAACGCCGCAACCAAAACTGGATGAACGAAGATGGACACTATACCTTAATGCGGCTACAC
>WFRA01000344.1 GCA_015486775.1 Kiritimatiellales bacterium
CATGTTCTTCGAGGGTGACCGTATCTGGGCGATCCGCGAGTTTATCCTCGCCGACGACGAAAAGGCTCGCAAGGCTGCGCTGGCCAAGTTGCTCAAGCATCAGCAGAAGGACTTCGAGGGCATCTTTAAGGCGATGGACGGACTGCCCGTGACCGTTCGCCTGCTCGATCCGCCGCTACACGAGTTTGTGCCGCACACCAAGAAGGATCAGCAGGAGATGGCCAAGCGCCTCGGTGTCCCTCTCAAGAAAGTGACCGACCGCGTGCAGGAGCTGCATGAGTTTAACCCGATGCTCGGGCATCGCGGCTGCCGCCTTTCGATCACCTTCCCGGAACTTTGCGTCATGCAGACCCAGGCCATCATGCGGGCGGCCTGCAAGGTGGCCAAGGCCAAGAAGCCGGTCAAGGTGCTGCCGGAAATCATGATTCCGCTCATTGGAACCAAGGCCGAGCTCGACTTCCTCGAAAAGATCGTCCGCAAAAACGCCGAGGAGGTCATCGCCAAGACCGGCGCCAAGGTCAAGTACATGGTCGGCACGATGATCGAGATCCCGCGTGCCGCGCTCACCGCCGACGAGATCGCCGAGACCGCCGAGTTCTTTAGCTTCGGAACCAACGACCTCACGCAGATGACCTTCGGCTACAGCCGCGACGACATCGGGTCGTTCCTTCCGGACTACCTCAACGCGAAGATTCTGCCATCCGACCCCTTCCAGCACCTCGACCAGAGCGGCGTGGGTCAACTGGTCAAGCTGGGCGTCGAGCGCGGACGCGAAACCCGCCCGAAGCTCAAGTGCGGCATCTGCGGCGAACACGGCGGCGATCCCGAAAGCGTGAAGTTCTGCGTGAAGGCCGGCCTCAACTATGTGAGCTGCTCGCCCTACCGCGTGCCGATAGCGCGCCTCGCCGCGGCGCAGGCCGCCATTAAAGGCTAGAAACTTCCAGCGATTGGAACCCCGGAAAGCCCGCCATTGGCGGGCTTTTTTGATAGCCAGACCGCGGAGTTGCGCTTTCGATTGGAATACGAGTTCAGGGGTAGGTTTCGAGGTGCGTTTTCCCGGCCTTATCCCGGAGCCGCGAGCGCGGCGGAAAGATTGCGCAGGCAAAAAAGACCGTTCCAGTCGCCCCCCTTCATTTTCCGCGCCCCATCCCTGCGCCGCGCCCCGAACAGGGAGCGGTTTTGCGCAAACACCTCGTCGACGAACAAGCGGCTGCCCAAGGCCACGCCATCGTTGAAATAGCGCACGTGGCAGCGGATGAGTTCGTGCAAGGGAAGTTCCCCCCCCTCTTCGAGAACTTGGCGCACCCGCGCGGGGTCGAAACCGCCACGGGCTTCGTTCTTTTGCCCGGCACAGAACAGCAGTTTGCGGTATTGCGCCGCCGCCTTGCGCCATGAACCCTCCTGCCCGTGCATCCGCAGCAAGGTGGCGATTCCCTCGCGCGCGAGCTTTCCGCCCGCCACGGCCTCGGCATAGCTGCAATGGCGGTACTCGCGTGGATCCTCAACCATCCCCGCTCGCACCGGGTTGAGTTCGATATAGCTTGCCATGGTCAAAAGTGCCGTATCCGAATCCTCCACCAGCACGCTCTTGAAGCGTTCCTCCCAAAGGGTTCCGCGCCGGTCCTCCCGCCGGTTGTACCATTTCGTAAAGCACTCCTTCAGTTCCTTCACAAAGGAAGAGAGGCAACCCATGCGGCACAGATACCGCTCCCTCAATTCATCTAACCACTCCTCATTACCTGTGTTCTCTGCATGCTTGCGTGCCCGTTCGAACTCCTGCTTGATGGCCGCCATGCGTGCTCGGGGATAGAAGGCGCGTAGCCGATCCATCAACGCCGTGTCATCCAACTCCACAACCTCGGGCACCTCCAGCAAAAGGTGGAAGTGGTTCGACATCACGCAATAGGCGAGTACCCGTAGTCCGGAAAACGCCTCCAGCCTGCGCAAGGCCATCAGGAAAAACTCCTTCTCCTTCTCTCCAAACACATGCCGCCTATCCACCACCCGCGACATCACATGGTAGTAGTTCGTCTCCCTCTGTCCAATGATCCTTGGTTTTCTCATGCGCGTCTTTTAACGGATCATCTCTTATGATGTCAACAATAATGTGCCTGTCACCTTATAGCGAATTCGGCGGTTTCCAAGTAGGCATGTTTGGGGTTCCTATTTTTTCCAGAAGCTGGGGAGGAAGAGGATGAGGACGGTGTAGAGTTCGAGGCGACCAAGCAGCATGAAGAGGGTCAGCAACGCCTGGCCGGGGGCGGGGATGGCGGCATAGTTCTGCGTGGCACCGACGGCGTTGAGGCCGGGCCCGATGTTGCCGAGCGTGGCGATGACGGAGGTGGTGGCGGTTTCGAGGTCGGGCGTGAAGAAGGTCATGGCGAACGAGCCGCCAGCAAAGATCATCAGGAAGATGGCAAAGAAGGCGGAGATGTGGGAGATGATCTCCTGTTCTACTGGCTTGCCGCCGAGCTTCATCTGGATGACGGAGGAGGGGCGCATGAAGAGTTTCATCTCGCGTACCATCTTTTTGAACATGATGAATACGCGGACGACCTTCATGCCGCCGCCGGTCGATCCGGCGCAACCCCCAATAAACATCATTAGAACGAGTAGCAGGCGCGAGGCGTTGGGCCACTGGTCGAAATCGGCGGTGCAGAAGCCGGTGGTGGTCATGATGGAGGTGGCGGTGAAGGTGGCATCGCGGAAGCAGCGGGAGAGGGGCAGGGCGGAGCTGTGCCAGACGTTGAAGGTGATGAAGAGCGAGGCTCCGGTCAGGAAGAGGAGGTAGAAGCGGAATTCTGGATCCTTGAAATATTTTCCGGGTTTGCCGGTGAGCGCATGGTAGTGGAGCGAAAAGTTGATGCCGGCCAGGAACATGAAGACGATAATGATGGTGTCGACGATGGCACTGTCGAAATAGCCGATGCTGGCGGAGTGGGTGGAGAAGCCGCCTGTGGCCATGGTGCCGAAGGTGTGGCACCAGGCGTCGAACCAGTTCATCTTGCCTACGAACTTGAGGAGTAGCGCCTCGATGAGGGTGAGCAGGGCATAGACACCCCAGAGCAGCTTGGCGGTGGTGGTGATGCGCGGAGTGAGCCGATCCTTGGAGGGGCCGGGCATTTCGGCTCGGTAGATCTGCATGCCGCCCACGCCGAGAAATGGCAGGATGGCGACGCAGAGCACCAGCACGCCCATACCGCCGAACCAGTGGGTGAGCGCCCGCCAGAAGTGGATGCCGTAGGGGATCGCCTCCAGATTGGAGAGCACCGATGCCCCGGTGGTGGTGAAGCCGGACATGGTTTCGAACATGGCGGGGATAGGGTGAGGGATGGTGCCGGAGAGGATGTAGGGCAGCGATCCGAAAACCGTCGCGGAAAGCCAGCCGAAGGTCACGATCCCAAAGCCGTCGCGTCGGGAAAGGTTGATTTCCCCGCGCGTGAACACCCCCAGCGCCGCGGCAAAAAGGATGGTGATGATGCCGGAATAGACTAGGCTCATCCGGACATCGACGGGGTCGTCGTAGTACCAGGAGACCCCGGCGCAGCCGAGGATGGCAAAGCCGATCACGAGCGTCATGTAGGCGACAAGATGGAAAACGGTGCGTTTGTTCATGATCCAATATTGCGTATTGCGTATTGCGTGTCTTGCGTGGCCATTCGAGGTTTCCTAGAGGAAGATGGACTGGATCTTCTTGACGGCGTCGGGGCGGCAGAAGATGAGTACGCGGTCGTCGGCCACGAGATGGAGGTCGCCGGTGGCGGTCATCACTTCACCATCGCGCAGCACGGTGGCGATGATGGCGGAGGAGGGGATCTTGATCTTGTGGATGGGTTTGCCGTCGAGCCTGCTGCCGGGCGCGATGATCATGTCGAGCAGCTCGCCGGGGAGGTTGTGCAGCAGCGAGGCGGCCTGGACCTTCTTGGAGCGGAGGTAGTGGAGGATGGCGTTGGTGGTGGAGATGTACGGGCTCACGACGCGGTTGACAAGGTAGAGCTGTTCGACCACCGGGATAAAGTCCGTGCGGGCAATCTGCGTGGCCGTGAAGGAGGCACCCTTCTTCTGCGCCATCAGGCAGTTCATGATGTTGCCTTCGTCGTCGCCGGTGAGCGCCACAAAGGCGGTGCGGTCGTGCAGGCCGGACTCCTCGAGCGCGCTTTCTGTAAGCGCGTCGGCGCGGAGCACCAGCGTCTTGTTGAGCTCGCCGGAGCAGAAGCGCGCCCGCTCCTCGTCCTGTTCGAGTAGCACGCAGTCCATTTCGTTTTCGACAAATTTGGCCAGCATCAGCCCCAGATCGCCGCCCCCGGCGATGATCACTTTTTCGAAGGGCTTGGTTTCGGGGCAGACCCAGTCGAAGAAGGCGGAAATGTCGGCGCGCTGCCCCACGAGGTAGACCAGGTCGTTTTGCTTGAAGACGGTATTGCCATGCGGCACCACCAGCTCGTTCCCCCGGCGGATGGCGATCACCCGGATGCTCTGGATGAGGTCGAGCCGGTCGCATTCCGCCGGCGTGCGGTCGAGCAGCGGGCTGGAGACGTTGATGCCGAAGCCGGCCACCATCACCTTTCCGGCAAAGAGATCGAAGGCCTCGACCGCCCCCGGCATCTGGAGCATGTTGAACACCTCGCGGGCGCACTCCTCCTTCTGGTTGATCACCAGGTCGATGCCCATCCGGTTCAGGTCGTAGAGGGGGGGGGCGTGGATATATTTCGGATTGGTGACGCGGGCAATCTTGCCCTTGACCCCGGCATGGTGCGCCAGCAGGCAAACGAGGATGTTCACCTCGTCGTTGTCGGTTACGGCGATGACCAGGTCGGACTTCCCGACCTTCGCCTCTTCGAGCACGGCGGGGCTGGAGCCCTGCCCGCAGATCGTCAGGATGTCCAGGCCGGCCTCGGCCTGGGCGAGCGCCTCGGCGTTTTCGTCGACCATCACCACGCTATGCTTCTCCTCGCAGAGCCGCAACGCAAGCTGTCGGCCGGCATTGCCGGCGCCAATAATTACAATCCGCATCGTTTCCCCCGGTGCAAAAGGTGTTCTCTATGCGCAAACCCCCGCACTTTATCAATAAAAAACGGCGGATCAATCCACCGGATTTTCCCCCTTCCAATGGCTGGAAGGAGCGGAGCTAGCCCCGGTTGATCTGCCGCAGGGCTTCGTAGAGAACGATGGCCGCGCAGTTGGAGAGGTTCAGCGAGCGGACGTGGTCGAGCCGGATGGGAATGTTGCAGAGCTGTCCGGGGTGTGCCGCCAGCAGGTCGTCGGGCAGCCCGAGCGTCTCGTTTCCGAAAACGAGGTAGTCGCCCGCCCGGTATTCCAGCTGCTGGAAATTGCGCTCCCCGGTCGTGCTGAAAAAATATTTTTCTCCGGCGGGGTTGCGGGAGAAAAAGGTTCCAAGGTCTGGATAAACACGGATATCGACGGACTCCCAGTAGTCGAGCCCGGCGCGGCGCAGCTTCCTTTCGGAGAGATCGAAACCGAGCGGTTCGACGAGGTGCAGAACCGAGCCGGTGGCGGCGCAGAGCCGCGCAATATTTCCCGTGTTCGGGGGGATCGACGGTTCTACCAGCACAATGTTCATCGGGGTTTCCGGCCATTGGAAATCCATCTCGATCCGCCTGCGCCCCGAATGCCGCATCTGTTCGTTTTTTTTCATCGGTTCCGTCCCGCAGAATGAAGGGTGGAAAGAAAAGCCCAGAGCGGGTAATCGTCAGGAAAACGATCTTTCGAGCAGGGACTGCCTTTCGAGGCAGGCCTTCTTCGAGTTGCGTCTGGTCGGTTGTTGCGCTTCGGCGAACTCGATGGTCTGGAGAATGGCGTTCCAGCGGTCTCTCGGATCCCAATTCCGGTCGCGGCGCGCTTCTTCCGCTTTGATGTCGGGTGTGCTACACATGGCCATTCCTCGATTCTTCGAGTGTTTTGATTCGGTTTGGTTTGCGTTGGTTCTCGTCCAAGGCATACTGGCACTTGAGCATATCCCCGTCAGACAGGCCAAGGTATTCCGTTCCGTTGGCGGTTTTCCCCTTTGCGGCCGCTTCCGCGCACCCTTTCCAGCTCTCTAATCCCTTGACCGCCCGGAAAACATCGATGGCGCCGTGCGGGGAGGTGGTGCAGAACACGGTTTGCCGGGAGAGCCATCCGGAGCCGAGCCGGGCAACCTTTCCCCATTCGTCGTCGGTTGCTCCCCAGGAGACATCGAGTTCGGCCAATGCCGTTTCGCAGCGCGCCAGATTTTCAGGGGTGTCGTTGATCCAAAAGTCGATGTCGAATGTCAGGACGGGTTCGTGCCGAAGCAGAAAATTCATCCCGCCCAGGAGGATGTACTCGACCTTGCATCCGTTGAATACATCGAGTATGCGATCAATGTTCATTCCCCGTGTCTACATCAAAATGCGTGGTCGATCAACTCCTTGCTTTGGCGTCCTGCAAGCCTTGCGCGGGAGGGGAGCCGTTGCGGATCGGACGGGTCAGCGGATTTTCAGGGTGGCGATGCCGATGAGCGCGAAGATGATCGAGAGAATCCAGAAGCGGGTGACGATGACGGTTTCGACCAGCTCGGGCTCGCGGTTTTCGTCGAGGGCGCGTTCCTTTTCAAGAAACTCGAAGTGGTGGTGAAGCGGGGCGCATTTAAAGACGCGGCGGCCCTGCCCGAAACGCCGCTTGGTGTATTTGAACCAAGAGCTTTGGATCACCACGCTGAGCGCCTCCATAACGAAGACCCCGCCGACGATCAGCAGCAGGATTTCCTGCTTGGTGAGGATGGCGAGCATCGCGATGGCGCCGCCGAGGGCGAGGCTGCCGGTATCGCCCATGAAGATCTTGGCGGGGTGGCAGTTGTACCAGAGGAAGCCGAGCCCCGCGCCGAGCAGCGCGCCGCAGAATACGGTCAGTTCGCCGGTGCCGAGCACGAAGGGCACCTGGAGGTATTGCGCAAAGTTATAGTTGCCCGCCACGTAGGTCAAAAAAAGGTAGGCGAGCGCCGCCGAATTTGAGCAGCCGATCGCCAGCCCGTCGAGCCCGTCGGTCAGGTTCACCGCGTTGGATGCGCCCACGAGCACGACCACCAGAAAGACGAATCCGCCCACCAGTCCCAGGTCGAGCACCGGGTTCTTGAAGAACGGCAGCATCAGGTCGCGGACGCGTGCCTGCATTTCGGGCTTCGACCAGAGCGCGGCAAAGACAACCGCGGCCCAGGCGAGCTGCGCGGCAAACTTCATCTTTACGCTCAGGCCGTTCTTGCGCTTGATTTTGAGGTAGTCGTCCAAAAAGCCGATCGCGCCCATCAGGCAGAAGGTGGCGAGCGTCAGCAGGACATAGATGTTGTCGGGAATGGCCCAGAGCAGCGTGGCGGTTCCGGCGGCGGCGATAATCATCAGCCCGCCCATCGTCGGTGTTCCGACCTTTATCTCTTTTCCCAGCTTCCCGAGGCGCGAGTCCTTGCTTTTTTCCTTGAAGTTGATTTTTTGCAGCTTCCGGATTAGCCACGGCCCCATGATCAGCGAAATGATAAACGCCGTGGCGGCCGCGCCCAGCGTGCGGAACGAAATGTACTGGAAAAGACGTAGCGGCGAAAACAGGCCTTCGAGTTGGGATAGATAGTAAAGCATTCCTTTATGGCTCCTTGAAAAATTCCAGCACCTCTTCGAGCCGCTCGCCGCGGGAGGCTTTCAGCAATACGCGGTCGCCGGGCTCCAGATGCTCCTTCAAAATCTGCGCGGCCTCGGCGGTTTCCAGGGTCTGGAAAAAGGGGGTGGCTTCCTTGCACACAATCATTTGCCCCAGCTCGCCGACCGCCACCACGCCGTCGAGGCCAAGGTCGTCGAGCAGGCGGCCGAGCTTGGCGTGCTCCTCTTCGGAAATGCCGCCAAGCTCGCGCATCCCGC
>WFRA01000345.1 GCA_015486775.1 Kiritimatiellales bacterium
GGGATGGATACCCCGGTTGTTTTTGCTGGAGGCGGAAAATGAAGTTTATCGAGTTGGCCAAGAGGCGGTGCAGCATCCGGGGCTACAGGCCAGACCCGGTTCCGGACGAGGTGTTGAACGAGGTGCTGGAGGCGGGGCGGCTAGCGCCGAGCGCGAAGAACCTGCAGCCGTACCATTTTATCGTGGTTCGTTCGGATGCGGGGCTGGATGCGCTGGCCAGTGCCTATCCCGCGCCGTTTTTCCGCGAGGCGCCGGTGGCGATCGTGGTTTGTACGGAACCTTCCAAGGGTTGGACGCGCGATCGGCACGACGGCAAAAACTATTGCGAGGTCGATGCCGCCATCGCCGCCGACCACATGGTACTGGCCGCGGAGGACAACGGACTGGGATCCTGCTGGGTGGCGGCCTTCGATCCAGCCAAGGTGAGGGAGGCGATGGGGCTTCCCAAAGGCGTTGATCCGGTCATCCTTCTTTCGCTGGGCTACCCCGATGCGCCCGGTCGCGAGAAAACCCGCAAGACCCTCGAAGAACTGGTGTGCCATGAGCACTGGTAAATCCACCGCTCTTCCAAGGATTGGAAAAATTGGGGCGGTGTGGGGTGTTCTCGGCGTAAGCCTGCTTTTTGGAAGCGCGGTTTTTCGCCTGTTGCCCTATGCCCTGGAACTTCGCGGGGCGGCTTTTGCGTGGCACCATTGGCTGGTTCTGGCGCTTTGCCTGGTGGCCATGGGCTATGGCAAGGGCTACCACCTCTTCCACCGGAAATATGCGCCCCGAGTGGTGGCGCGCGCGGCTTATCTGGCACGTAACCCGACCTTTGCGCGGGTGGTCTTTGCCCCATTTTTCTGCATGGGATTTTTCCATGCCACGCGCAAGCGGAAGATTGTTTCCTATGGCATGACCTCGCTGATCGTCGGCTTTATTGTCTGGGTGCGGACGCTGGATCAGCCGTGGCACGGGATTGTCGATGCCGGGGTGGCGCTGGGGCTGGGGCTGGGCATGGTTTCCATCTGGTTCTTTGCCCTCCGGGCACTCGCGGGGAAGGGTGCCGACGCGCCAACCGACACGCCGGAGTGAAACGGTTGCCATATCCCGATGTTCTGCCATAATCCACCGAAAGCATGGATGCGTTCAGACAGGTCTACGAAATGGTTGCGGCATCGAGCGAGCTGAGCCCGTTCTTGGTGTTTAGTATTCTGATCCTTGCCGGGTTTGCTGGGGGCTGGCTCGCCAAGCTCGTCAAGTTGCCGCATGTGACGGGAAATATTATCGGGGGCATCGTGATTGGGCCTGCCTGCCTCGGGCTGATCGGCACCCACGACCAGTTGATGGCCTTGCAACCGCTCTCGATCTTTGCCGTGAGCCTTGTTGCGGTGAGCATTGGCGGGCACCTTTCCTATCGCCGCATCCATAACTCGCTGCGAAGGATTGTTTTCATCTCACTCTTCGAGGTGGCCGGCGCCTTTGCCGTGGTGCTGGTTGCTGCCCGTCTGTTTCATCTGGAATGGCCAATGACCCTCCTGCTGGCGGCCATCGCGGCATCGACCGCTCCGGCCACCACGATTGCTCTGGTGCGAGAGATGCGGGCGAAAGGATCGTTTGTAAAAACGCTGATCTCAGCCGTGGCGCTCAACAACATTCTCTGTATCCTACTTTTTGTGATGATGAAGACGTTTGTCTCGGCCTACTTCGAGAGCGGGGAAACCATCAGCAAGATCGACGATGCCCTGCTGCTTTCCGGCTACCATCTCTTTGGCGCCCTCGTGCTGGGGCTGTCGGCGGGGTGGATGAGCAAGACGCTGGTGGGCCTGTTCCGGTTCCACGACTTTAGCACCATCCTAATGGCTGTCATGCTCTGTGACGGACTGGCGGCCTATCTGGGGCTTAGCCCGCTGCTGGTGAATCTTTTCTTTGGCGTCTTCCTCGGCAACAGCTCGGAGGTGGCCGAAAAGCAGCTGACCACTCTGGTTCCGCTCGAGCCGGTCTTCTACGTCTGCTTCTTCACCCTGGCCGGGCTGTCGCTCCATATTGATGCCATGCTGTCGGTGGGCCTGCTGGCGGTGGTCTATGCCGCTGCGCGGATGCTTGGCAAAAGCATTGGCGCGGCGCTGGGCGGGATTGCCGGAAAATGCTCGCCGCGCATCTGGAAAAATATGGCGATCGCGCTCTACCCGCAGTCGGGCATCGCCATCGGTCTGGTAGTGCTGCTTGGAACCGACTCTTTCATTCCCTCCTCAATCCAGCAGGCGGTCAGCGCCATTGTCCTGGCGGGTGTCACGATTGCGGAAGTGGTGGGCCCATTCTTTACCAAGGCCGCGCTGGCGCGGTCGGAAGAGGTGGGTCGCGACCGCCAGCGCTTGGTCGAATTCCTAGCTGAGGAGTTTGTGATGGTCGATCTCAAGGCCGCCGACAAGTGGGATGCCATCCGGCAGCTCGTCGCCTTCCTGATGCGGACGCACCGGGTGGAGCACATTAGCGAGGAAGAGCTTTACCAGACCGTGGTGGAGCGGGAAAAGATCGCCTCCACCGCCATGGGCCACGGCATTGCCATCCCGCATGGCCGCATCGAAAAAGGCCCCGCCATCCAGGGGGTGATGGGCATCTGTCGCGACGGGGTCGAGTTCGATGCGCCCGACGGCGATCCCGTCAAGCTCATCATGCTCATCGCCACCCCGGAAGCGCAGAAGCATCTGCACCTCAAGGTACTTGCCAGCCTCTCCTCCATGGTTCGCGATCCGGCGGTTCGCAGCCGCCTGATTGCCGCCATCAGTCCCGAAGATGCCATGGAGGTGATCGAAAGCAAAGAGGCGCGCGGCTACAACTATTTCCTCGATGAATAGCACAGCCGCCGATTTTGAACTGTTAATCGCTACGCGAAAACCGTAGGTTCCTCCGCCAGACAAACAGGAGACAACCATGACGAAAACCATCACTGTCAAAGGCGTAAAATTTGGGGGGCGGAACCCGCTTGCACTCATTGCCGGTCCGTGCGTGATCGAAAGCCGCGAGGGCTGCATGGAGATTGCCGACAAGCTGGTGAAAATTTCCAAGCGGCAAAATATACCGCTCGTATTCAAAGCGTCGTACGACAAAGCCAACCGCACCTCGATCCACTCCTACCGCGGCCCCGGCATCTCGAAGGGGCTCGAAATTCTCGCCGAGATCAAAGAAAAATACGACATTCCCGTACTCACCGATGTCCACAGCGTCGAGGAAGTCCATATTGCCTCCAAGGTCGTCGACATCATCCAACTCCCCGCCTTCATGATTCGCCAGACCGACTTTGTTGTCGCGGCCGGCGAAAGCGGCGCGGTGGTAAACGTCAAGAAAGCGCAGTTTGCCGCCCCGTGGGACATGGCCAACGTCGTCAAAAAAATTGAATCAACCGGCAACAAAAAAATCATGCTCACCGAGCGCGGCGCCTCCTTTGGCTACAACACGCTCGTCGCCGACATGCGCAGTCTGGTCATCATGCGCGAGTTTGGCTATCCGGTCATCTTCGACGCCACCCACTCCGTCCAGTCCCCCGGCGGGCAGGGCGACACCTCCGGCGGCGACGGCCGCTTCGCCCCCTACCTGGCTCGCGCCGCCGCCGCGGTCGGGGTCGACGGCATGTTTATTGAAACCCATCCCGACCCATCGCAAGCCCTCTCCGACGGCCCCAACATGATCCCCCTCGGCGACCTTTCCAAACTCTGGAAAAAGCTCGATGCGATCGATAAAATATAGGCTTTAGACTGAAGGCTTGAGACTTTAGGGGCACTGGCGGTCTGGAGAGAATTTCCCCCGCGTGGGGCGGACATTCCTGTCTGCCCGAAAAATAGACCACCTGTTTCCAAGCATTGGAGAATCGCTGAGGGAAAAGCCCGCAGGATGCGGGCGGTACAGGCAGGCGTATCGCCGCCATCCTGGCGGCCTGAAGAAAAGAACGATCCCGCGAAAACGGTATTGCCCATTGTTTTCTTTGCTGATTCTGGAGGCAAGCGAGACGCTTGCGCTACGTTTAGTCGCTCCTGCTCTTCAAGCAGGTTGCCTCCGGCTCCACGAAACCACATGTACGAAGGATTGTTTAAGGTCACAATCCGTGATCTTAAAAACAGGGAAATCCGAGGTGGTCTCAAATTGTGACCACCTCCCGCAAAAACAATCGCCTCGCGCTTCCAGTGGCTGGAACTTTCCGGTAAAACTTTTCCAAGTTTTGGATCTACGAAATCAAGGTGTCCGGAAATGAGTAAACTAAAAACCATCGAACCGTTAATCCTGACCCTGCGCGATCAGCGCGTGATTTTGGATGCCGACTTGGCGCAGGTCTATGGAGTTGAAACCCGGCGCTTGAATGAGCAGGTGAAGCGCAACCCAGACCGCTTCCCTGAAGACTTCATGTTCCAGTTGACAACCAAGGAATGGAAGAACTTGAAGTCGCAACTTGCGACTTCAAGTCTGGAAGTCATTGAAAATGATGGAGATAAAGATAACCGGTCGCAAATTGCGACCGGTTCCCATGGAGGCCGCCGCAAACTTCCCCATGCCTTCACCGAACACGGTGCGATTATGGCGGCTTCGGTGCTGAATAGCCCAGAAGCGGTGGCGATGAGCGTTTTTGTGGTGCGGGCATTTGTACAGATGCGCGAGCGTTTGGCTGCGAATGCAGAGATTCTCAAGCGGCTGGCGGAGATCGACAAGACCCTGCTGGAACATGACCAAGCACTCGGAACCATCTGGAAGCATCTTCAGCCTTTGCTGGCACCACCGCCCGATCCCCCAAAGCGAAAGATTGGATTTGACTACAAAGGAAACGGGGAATGACTATGCCACTTTTGACCTTCAGATCTTAGACCTGCGACTTTCCGACTTTAAGACCTTTCGACACAACCTTCGACATTCCTTGTTCAATATTCAACATTCTCCATTCTCCTTCTCTTTCCATGAAACACGTTCCTTTTACCCAAAAAATTCTAGAGGATTGGGCCGGTGCCAAAACCTTCCGCGACGGCATGACGCTTTTTGAGCGCGGCAAGGTGGAGAAGGTGGTCTTCGACCATCCATTTGTGACCGGGCAGCTCTCGATCGGCATCCGCGGGATGCGTAGCAAGTTTGAGGTGCTTCCGGACGGACTGGTCGAAAACCATTGCCCGTGCCGCGAAAACCGGGAGGAGGGGCGGATCTGCGCGCACCTCGTCGCGCTGGGGCTGGAGGCGGTGCGGCTCTACTCCGATCCGCAGCGGGTGGATAAACTCCAAGAGGAGCAACGCCGAGCGGAGCGGTTGGCGGCATTCGACGAAACCGCATATCACTCCCGCGA
>WFRA01000346.1 GCA_015486775.1 Kiritimatiellales bacterium
CCTTTAGCAGTAGCTCGTCGATAAGCGGCTGGTATAATTTTATGATACCGAGCAAGGCTACCGCTTCGGCCACCATCGGCTATCTGAACGGTTCGGGGCCGCGCAAGGACTATTGGAATGGCGATGATTCAACGAACGAGTCGGCGCGAGTTAGTTCTGAATCCAACGATGTTATTAACGCGGGCGGAACGATTACCGGCGACGGGCTACTTGCAGATGGTGCCCTAGTCTTCGATTCGATTGATACGACCAAGGGGAACGAATATATCGCCTTCGACCTGGGCGGCACGATGGAGGAGGGTGAGACGATCACCTTTGGTTTTAATCTTTTCAATCATGTCTCCTACTACAACGAGATTCAGGCGCAGCTCTGGGATATCACGGCCAGCAATGAGCTGGCCACCAGCACTTGGGCTTCTTCCAAGGCCTGGAGCGTCGCCGACTACAAACCGGTCGACGCATCGGTTGCCTACACCGCGACGGCGGCCGAGGACGGGCACCAGCTGGCCATTGTCCTGCGCGAGTGGCACAACTCCACATCGCGCCAAGGCTACATCGACAACATTGCAGTAACTTCTTCCACACCGAAGCCCCTCGCCGGGATAACCAACAATTTTTCCGATGCCTCCAGCATTGCGGGTTGGTTCAACATGGGGACGGTCAATGCAACCATTAGCTACCTAGGTGGTGCGGGCGGACTCAAGGACTACTGGAATGGAGACGATTCAACGGCGCAGCCCACGAGAACCAGTGCCGAGTCCAACGATGTCGTGGCGGCGGGCGGAACGATCACGGGTGACGGTCTGCTGGCGGATGGCGCCCTGGTTTTCGATGTGCAGGATTCGACCAGAGGGAACGAATATATCGCCTATATTCTCGACGGCGTGATGGCCGAAGGGGACGTGGTTAATTTTAGCTACAACGATTTTAACAACGCCAGCTACTACAATATGGTGCAGGGGCAGCTCTGGGACATGACGGACACCAACCAGTTGGCGGCCGCCAACTGGGTTACCGTTCAGGCCTACAGCGCGGCGAACTATAGGCCGTACAATGCGGGGGTCTCCTATGTCGCGACCGCCGCAGAGGCGGGACACAAGCTGGCCATCGTTTTCCGGGAATGGGGTAATTCGGTTCACCGCGACCCCTACATCGACAACATCCGGGTGACCGTTGCGGCGGACACCCCGGAAAGGGCATACCAACGCTGGGCGCAGAACCATGGTTTGGATGGCTCAAACAGCGCCTATTCGGCGGATCCCGACGGGGACGGCTTGGTCAACCTAGGCGAATACGGGGTGGGCGGCGATCCGACCGATCCCGCAGACTTGGGGGTGGCACCGACGGGAAGCATCGGGGAGGAAAACGGAACCAACTGGTTTGCCTATATCTATCCGCGTCGATCCGACTTTTGGCTGGCCGGATTGGAATATGCCGCCGAGACCCGCACCAACCTGCTGGATGGGGTGGATTGGACGAACGAAGATTTTGGTGTTCCGGAGGTCGGGGAAACCGGTGGCTCTCTGGATAATGTGACAAACCGGGTTCCAATCCTTGGAGAATCCGCGCGTTTTGCCCGCCTGGCCATCGAGGAACCCGCGATTCGTCCACCCGCCAGCGAGCAAGCCGTCCTCGAACAGAAAACCACGCTCTTTAGCAATAGTTCGAGTGACTACTACCGCATTCCCGCACTCATCACGGCAACCAATGGCGATTTGATTGCAGTATGTGACAACCGGGAGGATTCGTCCGACCTGGGCAATTCGATGGATATCGACATTGTCTTCCGGCGTAGCACCGACAACGGAGCGAGCTGGTCATCCGAAGCCACGATCGCCGATTTTGGCCATGGCTATCCGACATCGGATGCCTCGCTGGTTCTTGATCGGGAGACGGGAGAAATCTTTTGTTTCTACAACTATATGGATCGATACAACGCCGACGGGGAATACCGCTTCTATGTGCAACGCTCGACCGACTGCGGAGCGACCTGGGGCGGTGCCACCGACATCACTTCTCAGATCGCCGATCCGGGGTGGGGGACGACCGACCTGAAGTTCATCGTTTCCGGACGCGGCACCCAACTGCGCGATGGGATGTTGCTCAATGGCCTGTTCCACGGTTCCGGCATTTATCTCTTCGGAAGCGACGATCATGGCACAACCTGGCAGCGGATCGATGTAAAAATCCAGCCGGCGAACGAGTCGAAGGCGGTGGAGCTGGCCGACGGTGCCTGGATGGTCAATTCCAGAGTAGACTATTCGGTGGGTCACCGCTGGGTTCACTGTTCCAGTGATCAAGGGCAGAGCTGGGAAAGCTTCCCCGATCCAAACCTTGCCGACCCCGGCAACAACGCCAGCATCATCCGCTATACCCTGAAGCAGGACGGGTATGCGAAAAACCGCTTGCTCTTCAGCAATACCAGCCACCCGACCA
>WFRA01000347.1 GCA_015486775.1 Kiritimatiellales bacterium
ATAAAGGCCTGCACCCCGTTGCCGGTGAGCGTGGCACCTGAGATACCGTCCACGGCGTATTTCTGTTGCTCGGGCGGAAGGCGATCCGCCTTTCCCTTGACCAACGTGAAAGGCAGCGGGGTGCCGGCGGCGGACTAGAGCTTCTTGCCCTTGAACTGGTTCTGGAACCAGGGTTTTTCGACCTCCGCGCCCAGACCCGGCGTCTCGCCCTGCTTGTAGAAACTGATGCCCATCACGGTCTGCAGGTCGGAAGCGATGGCCACATAGCCGTAAATCGTGCTCCAAAGCCCTTTTCCTGAGACTGGAAAAGCATATTTGGTGGCTTTTCCGCCGTCTTTCCAGACATAGATCGGCAAGCCATCCTCGGTCTTTTCCGCGGAGATATGCTCATCGAAGATCTTGCCGATGGACGCGGGCGTTGCCCCCGCAATGTCCTGACCGAAGGCCTTGACAATGTTGCGCTGCACGTCGAACGCGGCATTGGCATCCTGGCGGCTCTTGAGCACGGCGGCCGTGCCGGAAAGCAGCAGGCTGCACGATATGCAGACAACCGTCGCAAAAATGATGGTTCTGGTCTCTTCACGCATTGTTCAAAGCCCTCGCGTAGGCGGTTCTCTTTTTGATGTGCGCCTGGACGACGAAATAGTCGATCAGCGGCGCCATCACGTTCATGAAAAGGATGGCCAGCATGGTGCCCTCGGGATAGGCGGGGTTGGCCACGCGGATCAGCACGGTGAGTGCGCCGATCATGAATCCATAGATCCACTTGCCGGTGTTGGTGGCGGAGCAGGAGACCGGGTCGGTCGCCATGAAGACGATGCCGAAGAGGAAGCCGCCCATCACCAGGTGGTAGTAGAACGGCAGGTGGGCGAAGGCGTTTTCCAAGGGCAGGAAATTAAACAGCAGGCCAATGGCTACCACGCCCAGCACGCCGCTGGCCACCACGCGCCAGGCAATGATTCCCGTGACCAGCAGGAAGACCAGCCCCAGCACAATGGCGATGGCCGAGGTGGAGCCGATGCATCCGGGAATCGTGCCCACCGTCATGTTCCAGAGGGAGAAGCCGGCATCGGAGAGCGCGTGGGCCGCGCTGGAACCCTTCTCGGCGGCCGAGGCCACCGCCAGCGGCGTGGCCTGCGTTACGCCGTCGATGTTTTCGGCCACTGTGCCCAGGATGCTGTTGTCGAGCGCGGTGTGCGCCGAGCCGATCCAGACCTTGTCGCCGGAAATCTGCGCCGGATAGGCGAAGAAGAGAAAGGCGCGGCCGGTTAGCGCGGGGTTGAGGACGTTGTAGCCAACCCCCCCGAAGATTTCCTTGCCGATCACCACGCCAAAGGAGATCCCCACGGCCACCTGCCAAAGCGGGATGGTCGGCGGAAGCACCAGCGGGAAAAGCATGCCGGTCACGAGGAACCCCTCGTTGATCTCGTGCTTGCGGACAATGGCGAAGAGCACCTCCCAGACGCCGCCGACGATGTAGGAGACCATCACGATCGGCAGCACCATGGCCGAGCCGCGCAGGATATCGGTCAGGAAGGTGGCGCCCTCCACGCCGTTGCTCGCATTGAAGAGGTGCCCCGCGTTCCAGATCCCGAAGAAGAGCGCCGGGAAAAGGGCGTAGATCACAAAGACCATCAGGCGTTTCTGGTCGATGGAATCGCGGACGTGCGGCGCGCTCCCGGTCACCTCCGCCGTGGTGCGGGTAAAGGCGTCGCCCGCTTCGAACAGCGGATACATGCGCTCGAACTTTCCACCCTTCTCGAAGAGCGGCGCGATTTTCTTGTCCATAAAGTCGAATAGAAATTTCATTAGATTCCTTCCTCTTCGATTTCAAGCAGCCCCTGCTTGACGATGCCGCAGACATCGGTTTTGTGCGGATCGACAAACGCGGCGAGGGCAAAATCCTCGGGATCGGTTTCGAGGATGCCAAGCTGGATCATTTCGTCGGTGTCGTGCGCGAGGCAGGCGCGGACGAGATAGTCGGTCATGATATTGAGCGGCTGGTGCTTGTCCATCCATCCAGTCACCACCATGGCGCGGTGGCTGCCGTGCAGATTGGTGCCGAGGTTCCAGAGCTTGGAACGCCCCAGCAGCGAGGAGAGGTTTACGGGATGGGTCGAGTATTGCAACAACCCCGGCATCGTCCAGCCGAGCAGGTGGCGCGAGCGATCCTCTTCGAGCACGCAATATTCCGAGCCGTAGAAGCGCAGACCGGAGTCGGCGCCGACCACATCGCCCCAAAGCAGGTTGCCCGCAACAATGCGCAGCTCCTTCCCCTCCTCAAGTGCCTGTTCAAAAAGTGGCTGAAGATCGGCGCCCAGTGCCACGCGGTAGTGCTTGCGGGCGGATGCCTTCACGCCGGGGCCGCCGAGGGCAACCACCTTCGTGCGCGGCAGCTCGCCGGTCAGCAGCAGCTTGCCAATCAGGATCACATCCTGTGCGGTAACGGTATAAACCGTGTCGTGCGGCAGGATCGGGCTGATGCGGTTGATGTGTACGCTGGTGTTGCCCGACGGATGCGAGCCGCTGAAGGTGTGGCTCGTGGCGCTTCCAAACTCCGGAACATCCGAACCCGCCGATTTGCAGAGGTGAACCTTCCCTTCGGTCAGCTTGGCCAACGCATTGATGCCGGTTTGGAAGGCCTCCTCGTCGCCTTTAAGAATCAGCGAAAAGTTGGCCTGGAAAGGAGCCGAATTGCAGGCATTGATAAATAGCGCCTTGGGTTCGGCACTAGGATCGGCGATCTTGGAGAAGGGGCGCTGCTTGATCAGCGGCCAGAGGCCAGCATTGAGCAGATGATCCACCACCTGCTGACGGGAGAGTTGCCCCACCGAGTCGCGCGTATATTTAGAGAACGTCACGCTCTCCTCCTGGGCGGCGGGTTCGATCACAATCTCGACCGGCGCGCGGCGTGCCCCCAGGTTGACTGCCGCAACCGTCCCGCCGCAAGGCGAGCGAAAGAGCATCTTTTCATTCTTCTTGTTCTCGAAAAGCACATCGCCGCGCTTGACGGTATCGCCGGCGGCGACCTTCAGCCGGGGCTTGATGCCCTCGAATTCCGACGGGTGAACCCTGAATTTTGCGGGACTCCCCATCTCTTCGATAACGGGTTCGGGGCATCCTTGGACCTTGATGTCAAAGCCCTTTTTTATTTTGAAGTCAGCCAAGATAGAATCCTCTGTGCGGGTTTGAAAAATGGGCTCTTGTTTAGCAACTTGGGTTGACGGAGAAAAGCCGTTTTTCAATAAACTATCACCAGGATACCCATTTAGGGCGAAACAGAGCAAAATTGCCCGGCGGAAAGATATTTTTGGAGAAGCGGCCGGATGGTTCCAGCAAGGAAGTTGTTCCAGGAATCCTGTAGCTCCGGCCAGGCGGAGAGCTGCTCCGCAGAGGCATCGAGCAGGGCATCGACATAGGCGGAAGGATCCGCCGGGGCGTTGCGGGTGGCGGTGATGGCCGTGGTCTTGCCGCGTTCCTGATCCCGGCCCAGCGTCTTGCCCGAAAGCTCCTCGTTGCCGGAATCGTCCAGGATGTCATCGACCAGCTGGTAGGCCGTGCCCAGTATGAACCCCGCCTCGCGCAGAGCCTCCACCTGCCCCGGCGCATCCGAGGCCGCGCCCACAGCGGCAAAGGCAAAAAGCGATCCCGTCTTGGCGCGGGCGATCCGCTCGCACTCCTCCCATGTGCCGGCGGTTCCGCGAAGCACCAGCTCCTGCTCCACCTCCGACCGGCAGACATTCATCGACTGGTCGATCAGCTCCTTGAGCAAATCGCCGCGCCCCGCGTCGGAAAGTAGCGCGAAGGCTTTGAGCACCAGCAGGTCGCCCAGCAAGATAGCACCATTGGTTCCATGTTTTTTCCAAAACGTCTGGGCACCGCGCCGTAGCAGGCCACCATCGATCACATCGTCGTGCAGCAGGCTGGCGCCGTGAATAATCTCCACCGCCGCGGCCGCGTGGATGGGACTCCGCCCCCCCACCCCATTACCGGAAGCGACAGAGAGCACCAAAT
Source organism: Kiritimatiellales bacterium (assembly GCA_015486775.1). Taxonomy (GTDB): domain Bacteria; phylum Verrucomicrobiota; class Kiritimatiellia; order Kiritimatiellales; family Pontiellaceae; genus Pontiella. Next base: position 4,015 of record WFRA01000347.1, read on the forward strand.
GCGCCCGCAACATTTTTCCACTCCCAATAATATTATTCCGAGCGGGAAGAAACTTAGAAATTTGGGTATCACGCAGGCAATCCACCATGATGGATTTCACGGTTTCGAGCTGCGCCTCGATCTCATTTTCATCAATTTGCATCCGCCCATAATGCCGACCCATCCAACCATGTCAACATTCCATGCAGGCAACCCGCTCAATTCGGCAGGCGATCGGCCTCCTGCTGGCGGATGGCCTCTTCGTGGATGGACTGCATGAGCTGGAGGACGAAGCCTTCGGAAAGTTCGAGTTCCGACCCCTTCGCCACGCGATCCTCCACAATCTCCCGCCAGCGGTCGGGCTGGAGGGTGGAGACGTTCTGTTCGGCCTTAAGGCGACCCATCTCGCGTACGATGTCCATGCGCTTGCCCAGTAGCTCGATTAGCTGGCCATCGAGATCGTCCACGCCCTCGCGCAGACCGCCCATACGGCTGGAAAACGCCGCGCTGTCGCTGCGCTCGTGCGGCAGCACCAAATTTCCAACCATTGGAAAAAATTGCTCTGGGGTGAGCTGCTGCGCGGCGTCCGAAAGCGCGCTGGGCGGATCGGGATGCACCTCGACCATCAGGCCGTCGAAAAGCAAATCCATCGCCTCCTGCGAAACCACCGGAACCAGATCCGCCCGGCCGCTAATGTGGCTCGGGTCGCAAAGCAGCGGAATGTCCGGAAGGTGGCGCTTGAGCTCGATCGGCATCTTCCAGTTTGGCGCATTGCGGTAGCGCATCTCCGAGGTCGAGCTAAACCCCCGGTGGATGGCGCCGAGCTTGGTTAGCCCCGCATTGGCCAGCCGCTCGATGGCGCCGACCCAAAGGCCAATGTCCGCGCTCATCGGATTTTTTACAAGGACTGGAATATCCACGCCCCGGAGCGCATCGGCGATCGCCTGCACCGAAAAGGGGTTGGTGGAGGTGCGCGCCCCCACCCAGAGGATATCCACGCCGTATTCCAGGCAGGCCTCCACGTGCGACGGCTCGGCCACTTCCGTACCGATCTTCAGCCCCGTCTCCGCGCGGGCGCGATCCATCCAAGCCAGCCCCTTGAGCCCCACGCCCTCGAAACTGCCCGGCCGGGTGCGCGGCTTCCAGATGCCCGCGCGCATAAAGCCCACGCCCCGCCCCACCAGCGCCTCGGCGCACTCCAGCACCTGCTTCTCGCTCTCCGCACTGCAAGGCCCCGCCGCCAAAAACATGCGTTCGACCGGAAAACCCCACGCCTCGAAAATCGTTTTATCCATGAAACTTCTCCAATGTTCCGCGAAGGGTGGCGAATCCATCGCCCTTCGGGAAGCAGAAAAACCGCGCTAGCCTTTCTTTGTTTTGTAGAGCATCCAGGCGGCGAGGGTCTTGGAATCGGCGATCTCCCCGGCGCGGATCATTTCGTCGAGCTCGGTGCCGGAAAGAATGGCCAGCTCGATGCTTTCGTCTTCGTCGAACGAGGTGGCGCCCTGCTCCGAGACTTCGGCAAAGAAAATGTCGATGCGCTCGGTGCAATATCCAACGCTTGGAAAAATAGAACCAAGCAGCTCCAGAGTTTCGGCAACATAACCCGTCTCCTCCTTGAGCTCGCGTGCGGCGGAAACCGCCGGTGCCTCACCGGGGTCGCAGTTGCCGGCCACGACTTCGAAGCAGACGCGCTCCATCGCCTTGCGGAATTGGCGGATGAAGACAAAACGTCCATCGGGCAGGCGCGGAACGATGGCCACGGCCACACCGTGGCGCACAATCTCTCGCACCGACCGCCGCCCATCCTCGAGTTCCACCTCCAGCACATCCACATCCAGGATGCGCCCCTGGAAAACCGTTTTGCTTGAAATCGTTTTTTCGTACATTCGCCCTTCTCCGTTTGATCTTGAAAACAGGCTCCTTTATAGTCCGCCGCCATGAACCAAGCGAGAAAAGATTGGGAGGCCATCGAGGAAGAACATCTGGCGCCCTACGCCGTTCGCAGCGCCGAAAGCCTCGGGCGCCGCCACGCGGAGAGCGGCCACCCCCTGCGCAGCTGCTTCGCACGCGACCGCGACCGCATCCTGCACAGCAAGTGCTTCCGGAGGCTGGAATACAAGACCCAGGTCTTTGTGAACGGCATGGCCGACCACTACCGCACGCGCCTGACCCACACCATGGAGATGGCTGCCGCAGGCCGCACCCTCGCCCGCATCCTCAAGGTCAACGAGGATCTGACAGAGTGCATCTGCCTGGCGCACGACATTGGCCACACCCCTTTCGGCCATGCGGGCGAACATGCGCTCAACGCCCTGATGAAGGAGCAGGGCGGGTTCGACCACAACCTGCAAAGCCTGCGGTGCGTCGAGGTGGTCGAGTCGCCCTACCCCGCCTTCCAAGGGCTGAACCTGAGCTGGGAGGTGCGTGCCGGCCTGCTCAAGCACGAGGCGCATGTGGAGAACGCGCAGCTCGACGGCCACCCCATCGGCCCCTTCCAATCCTTGGAAGCGCAGGTCTCCGACATCGCCGACGACATGACCTACCACGCCCACGATGTCGACGACGGCCTCGAAGCGGGCATCGTCACCCCCGCCCAGCTCGAAACCACCGAATTCTGGCGCATGGCCGCGGCCGCCACAAGGGAGCGCTACGCCAACCTCACCGAAGACCAATTCCTGCGCGCCACCATCCGCAACCTGCTCGAACTCCAGATGGTCGATGTGATCGGGCAGTCGTTCCAATCCTTGGAAAGGCACAGGCCGGGCAGCGTCGGCGAGGTGATGGGCGCGCCGGAGCGCACCGTGGATTTCAGCCCCGGGATGAAGGAGATCCTCGCCGAGTTCACCGCCTTCATGTTTAAGAACATGTACTTCCACCACGGAGTTGCCGACGCCACGCAAAAGTCGGTGGAAATGATGCGCAAGCTCTTCCTCCACTATGTCGGGCAGCCCGAAACCATGGGGCGCAAGGCGCGGGCGCGGCTGGAGAGCGAAGGCCTCTGGCGCACCGCCTGCGACTACGTTGCCGGATGCACCGACCGCTATGCCATCGAGGAGTTCAAGCGCTTCGGGCTCGACCGGGATGTGCAGTAGTCACAGGGGGAATTAGCCTCCGCAGTCGGCGCAGAGATTCCGGATCGACCGATCCCAGGTGGCCTCGCCCTCCTTGGTGAAGAAGCAGCCGGGAATCTGCCCCTTGCCGCGGTGGTAGGCGACGCACTCGCAACACTTGCCGCGCTTGTCGCAGTCGTAGGTACAGGTGCAGAACTTCAGGTTTTCTTCCAGGCTCGGACAGGGGGTGGCCACTATTTTCCTCCTCCAACAAGCTCTTCGACGGCATCCAGGAACTGGAACATTTCCGGGGCGGTACCGATGGTGACGCGCAGGTAGTCCTTCGTCCGCTCGTCGTCGCCAAAGTAGCGGACAATGATGTTTTTCTTGCGTAGCTCCCCAAACAGGTGCTCGGCAGAGAGTCCTTGCGGCTTAACCCAGAGAAAATTGGTTTCGGATGGGACAACCTCAAAGCCCAGCTCGCGCAGCTTGTCCGCCACCAGTTTGCGGGTCTCGACGATCGCCTGCACGTTGGCCTTCATCGTGTCCTGATCGAGGATCGCCACGCGGGCGATCTCCTGCGTGAGATAGTCAACGTTGTAGGAATCCTTTATCTTATACATCGCGCCGACCAGCTCCGCGTCGCCCACGCAGTAGCCCAGACGGATACCCGCCAGCGAATAGGATTTCGAGAGCGTCCGCGCCACCAGCACGTTGCCGGAGGCCAGCGCCAAATCCATGCAATTTTCCTTCGCGAAATCGGCATAGGCTTCGTCGATCAGCACCACGCCGCCAAAGCCCTCCACGAACGACTCCACGTTGGCGCGGGAATATTGCAGACTGGTTGGCGCGTTCGGATTCGTCAGAAAAAAGAGCGAAGCCGCATAGTCCGCCGGCATCTGCCAGCCAAAATCGGCATCCAGGGCAACCGGCCGCTTCTCGACATCCTCGATATCGGCGAGGATCGGATAGAGCGAGTAGGAGGGATCGAAAAAGCCCACCGAACCGTCGCGTTCGACAAAGGCGCGGATGCACAGCGCCAGCACCTCGTCCGACCCATTGCCCACAAAGATGTTTTCCATCTCGCAGCCATGCAACTGCGCGATCGCCTTGCGCAGCTCCGTGCAGACCGGGTCGGGATAGCGCGCCAACGCCGCAATATCCACCATCGACAAAATATCCTGTACATCCGCCGACGGCAGATAGGGATTCTCGTTTGTGTTCAGCTTAACGACATCCTCGCCACGGGGCTGCTCCCCCGGAACATACCCCGCCATCGCCTGCACCGACTTTCTGATTAAACCATTCATCTTTTTCCCTTAAATCAAACCAACGGATTCACGGCAACCACGCCGCCATAATCCTGCCCCGTATTTAAATCTTCCGTCCAAAGCTCCTTTGCACCCGACATCTGCGCGGCGGCAACAATATTCGCATCATAAAATGAGGTTCCATACTGCCGATGAATCTCCATAGAGCATCTCATCAACTCACATGTGTTTTCCACAACTTTCCAACGCATGTAATATTCCACCACCTCTCGATAAAAGGCTGGGTCACCCCCCTTCCGAATCATCGTCACGTAAAATTCCTGAAGAACCTGAACACTCAGCGCAATGGAACACTGGTTTTCCAGCAGATCTTCCAAACAGCACTTGGCCAATCGATGCTTTTCTGGATCTATGCTATCGCAGGAATAGACCAGAATGTTTGTGTCGATAAAGACCTCAGCGTTCATGCAGCTCATCCCGCGTAAAGGTTTTTCCTGCATAGGCAGGCGCTTCCTCCATCACCTTCAAAATAAAGGCCTTGTCCTCATCATACCGAAGATCCTTACGCGCCTCTTTTTCCACCGCTTGGGTAATCCAAGCAGAAACCGACATATCTTGCTCGATCGCGATGTGTTTCACATTCTTGAGCAACTGCTCATCCATTCGAATGGTAATATTTTTTGTCATATCTCACCTCCTGCACGCATTCTGTATTGCACATTTTGCGTGCAAAATGAACTTGGACTATTCAGCCTAAAAAATGCAACTTCATTTTCTTTTTACGCGTGCGCTTCATCGGAGCGATGGAATGCCGGGTGAAGCTTTACGTTTCCTTTCCGGATTTTCCGGCACACCCGTTCCCATTCTTTGCACTCGTCATCCATAGCCAAATCCCTTGTAGTTCCGCTGCTTCCAATCATCGATATAATCCAGCGCCTCGAATTCCGATATGTTTCCGGATTCGACCAGCACATTCAGGGCACCGGCGGCCAATCCGCGCGAATCGGTTTTTCCAACAAAACGAAGCAGGAGTTTTTCCATCTCTTCCGGCACCCCGCCGGATCGCTCGTAATAGGCCTCGCAAAAAACAAGGGCACCGCGAACGTCATTGCCGCGTCCCTTTTTAAGTATGTCCCGCACGGTGTCCAGAACCGAGTCCGGAGGTTCGAATATATCCAGCGAACTTGCGAGAGTTTCAAGTGCCGCACTCCGACGCTGGCCTGCCAGGCTGTCGCGCGGCCGCGAAAAAGCAAGGCAGTCGACCGCGTAGCGGCACAGCTCCTGCAGAAAAACAAAGGGCGGTCGCTGCTCCGCCGGGATCGTGTCGGGATCGGCGGACAACGGCATCCGCTTCAGGCCGGAGCGCCGCAAGTCCCCGCATGCGGTCACCGCAAGATAGATCAGGTTTTCCATGACCCGCCTTTCAAAAACACCCCGCCCGGAACCCTTGGCTTCCCGGAGTTTCTTGAGAACGGCAATCAGCTTTTGCACCCGTTCAATATCCTGCGGTACCTGGTCGCCAACCCTGTAGAACGAATAGGCCAGAACCCCCAGCGGGCTGTCGTCCACGGCCGGGGCAGGATGGTCGAGGCATTTATCGACATCCGCCAGCCAACTTTCAAATTTCCTGTATTGCTTCATCTTTTCAAATACCCAACCATTTGCGGTTCCTTTAGCTTTTCGAATACCCTCATGCTACATGGCGGACTCATCGAACCGGTCGGAGTTGTCGGAACCCCGGCCATCCGCCGCCTCCTGCACGCATTCCGCATCACAAATTTCGTGTGCAAGGCAAAGCGATTCATTCAAACCGGATGGTGGCCGACCGCGCGTGGCCGTCGAGGGTTTCGACGCGGCCGAAGGCTTCGACCACCGGAAGGGTCTCTTCCAGATCCGCTTTGGTGAATTGAATGAGGCTGGTGCGGCGGCGGAAATCCTCGACCGTCAGGCCGGAAAAGTAGGCGGCGGTTCCACCCGTTGGAAGAACGTGGCTCGGGCCGGCCGCAAAGTCGCCGACGGATTCGGGGGTCCATTCGCCAATAAACAGCGCCCCGGCGTTGAACACTTTGTCGACCCATTTTTCGGGATTCTTGACAATCAGCTCCATGTGCTCCGGCGCAAAGAGGTTGCAGAGGTCGATCCCGTCTTTCATGGTTTTCACCACTACCAGCAGCATTCCTTTTTCCAATACCTGGAAGACCGGCTCGGAACGCGACAGCAATTCGGCCTGCTTGAGTACCTCGGATCGGATGGCCTCGGCCTGCTTTTGCGAGGTGGTGACCAGTAGCGATTTTTCCGATCCGGTGCCATGCTCGGCCTGTGAGAGCAGGTCGGCGGCGACGTGCGCCGGGTTGGCAGAGGTGTCGCACAGCACGGCGATCTCGCTGGGACCCGCAACCATGTCGAGCGCCACGTCGCCATAGACTTGGCGCTTGGCGGCCGTCACATACGGCCCGCCGGGGCCGACGATTTTCCGAACCTTGGAAATGGTCTTGGTGCCATAGGCCATCGCACCGATCGCCTGGACGCCGCCCACCTTGTAGATTTCGGTGGCGCCGGCCAGATCCAGTGCATAGAGGATATATGGATTCAGCTTGCCCTCGGCGTTCGCCGGGGAGCAGGCCACCAGTTCCTTCACACCGGCCACCTTCGCCAGCGTCAGCGTCATGAGTGCGGTCGAGGCCAGCGGTGCCGCACCGCCGGGAATATAGGCACCCACGCGATCGAACGGAATGAACCGTTCGCCCAGCATGCCGCCCTGGGGCGTCGCCATCTTCCAATCGTCTCGCAATCCGTTTTTTGAAAAGGCGGCAATGCGCTTGTGTGCCTCCTGTGCGGCTTTCTTGAAGTCGTCGTCAACCAACCGCTTTGCCTCCGTAATTTCCTCGGGCTTGACCCGCAACCGGCGCAGGGAAATATTTGCCCCGTCGAACCGCCGCGCATAATCGATCAGCGCCTTGTCGCCAAACTCTCGGATATCCGCCAGCACGCGAGTCGCCACCTTCATGGCCTCTTCTTCCACGGAAGGCCGCAGTAAAAAATTCTCCGCCTTCTTGTATTTCCGATCCGTACCCCACTTGGTGATGGGCGCCAATTTCCTGCTCATTTCAAACTCCTTCGGTTCCAACGCCCGGAAAACTACTCCGCAAACGTTCAGGTTTCAAATTTCAAGTTCCAGATTTAGACATCATTTCCCGATGCAGAAGCGCGAAAAAACGTTGTCGAGCAGCTCTTCGTGGTAGACGCGACCGGTTACCTGCCCGAGATATTCGAGCGCGGAGCGAAGGTGCTCGGCGGCAAATACGGCATTTTCCTCAATGTTTTTGTTCAGGAACGCCCTGGCCTGCCGTGCCTCTTCGTGCGCAAGCAGCAGCAGGTGCCGATGCCGCTCGGAGATGACCGCATGCGCCGGAGCATGCAGGTTCGCCCCCTTTTCGAGCTTTTCGCCGAGCACCTTTTTCAATTCCTCCACGCCCTCGCCGGAAACCAAACTTGTCTCGACCCCGCCGACCTCTGGAACCCGATTTCCCAAATCCACTTTGTTGAGCACCACCACGCTTTTGGCGGGATCGAGTTTTTCCAGCCGCACCCGATCCTCTTCGTGCAGGGGCTGCGAGGCATCGATCAGGTAGAGCGAAAGGTGCGCCTCTTCGCCATGGGCTTCGGCGCGGCGGACGCCCTCGGCTTCGATCTCGCAATCGGTTTGGCGCAGCCCGGCGGTATCGATGATCCGCAGCGGAATGCCATCGAGCACAAAGCCCTCCTCGATGCTGTCGCGCGTGGTGCCGGCGGTGCCCGAAACGATCGCCCGATCGAAACCCAGCAGCGTATTGAGCAGGGTCGACTTCCCCGCATTGGGACGCCCCAGAATCGCCACCCGCGCACCCTCGCGCAACAGGCGACCTTCGTCCCAGGTGTCGAGCAGATTATCCAAGGTCTGGAAGGTTTCGTCGAGCAAGTTGGTGATACCGGAAAAGACCTCGTCGGGCAATTCGTCCTCCACAAAATCGAGCGTGGTTTCGAGATTAGCGGCCACATCGAGAAAAGCATCGTAGATGCCGTTGAACCGCTGGCTGAGCCGCCCCTCCATCTGTTCGAGCGCGGCGGAGGCGGCGCGGTCGGAACGGGCGCGAACCAGATCGAATATGCCTTCGGCCTGCACGAGGTCGATCCGGCCATTCAAGAATGCGCGCTTGGTAAATTCGCCCGGCTCGGCCATGCGCGCTCCCGCTTCGAGCGCCCGGCGCAGGATGCGGCGCATACCGACCGCCCCGCCATGCCCTTGGATCTCAACCACATCCTCGCGGGTGTAGCTTTTGGGGGCGCGCATTACCAGCGCAAGGCCGGTGTCGATTTCGGAACCTTCGACATCGATGATTTTGCCATAGGCAAACGTACCGTGCGCCCGCTCGGAAACCGGCGTTTTATCCAGCGGTTGGAAAAGCGCGTCGGCAATCTTCCAAACCTTGGAACCCGAAATGCGCACAATCCCCACCCCGCCCTCGCCGGGGGGCGTGGCAATCGCCGCGATGGTATCTGGGTCGTAGAGAAACATGCGCGGGATAATAGCTATTTCTAGCTATTGGAAAAGCAGAATCCGGCCTACAGGAAATGGAACAGCAGGTGGTTTAGCCCCAGCGCAATCAATGCGGCCAGAAAGTCGTCGACCACAATACCGAATCCGCCATGGATATCCTGGATTTGTTTGATCGGCGGCGGCTTGGTGATGTCGAAAATGCGATGGAGGACAAACCCGCTCAAAAGTGCCCATGGCGAGGTCAAACCAATCACCGTGATCGGCAGGGTGAGATATTCATCTGCCACGATGCAGCCCGGATCCTTTCCGCCAATCATCTTTTCCGCCACGCCGCAGATGGGAATAGCGATCAGCGAAAGTACCACGCAAACCGCCGACTGCATCGGCCAGCCCCACCCCGAAACTATCAGCCCCCAAGCCAGCGGCAACCCTACCAGCGTACCCACCGTCCCCGGCATGACGGGGCTCCACCCGGTGCCAAAACCTACCGCGACCCACTTAATCAAATTCTTCATCCATAACTCCCTGGCGCACCTGCGCAGGTGTGCCAAACTTTTGCGCTAGCTCCACCAACATTTGTGCCAACATACTCTCTGGCTCCAACAACCTGCAACACCCTTCCTGCTCGGAAACAATCCGAACCCGTCGCTCGTGGGTCGGTTCCGGGTGGCGACGCGCTACAGATATTCCTTGATCCGCTCGGAGAGCGTGGTGGTGCGCTCGCGCGATTCGGCGCGGGTGACGGCGAGATTGAGCGCTTTTTTGGTGCCGAGCACGATCACGAGCTTCCTGGCGCGGGTGATGGCGGTGTAGATCAGGCTGCGCTGCAAGAGCACATAGTGCTGGGTGTGCAACGGAATGACGACGCAGGGATATTCGCTCCCCTGGCTTTTGTGGATGGTGATGGCGTAGGAGAGGACCAGTTCGTCAAGCTCGCGAAAATCGTAGACGACCTTGCGGCCCTCGAAATCGACCACAAGTTCGTTGGCCTCGGAATCGATCTTGGCAATCCGGCCCATGTCGCCGTTGAAGACCTCCTTGTCGTAGTCGTTCTCGGTCTGCATCACCTTGTCGCCGGTACGGAAGACATAGCCAAAGCGCTCCACCTCGTCACCGCGCGGGTTCAAGAGTTGCTGCAAAGTTTGGTTGAGGTTGCGCGCGCCCAGCTCGCCCTTCTGCATAGGGGTAAGAATCTGGATCTCCTCCAGCGGATTGAAGCGAAACTTTTTGGGGATCGACTGCTTGACCAGCCTGCCCACCAGATCCACCGCCTTGGCGGGATCGTTGGACTCGACGAAGTAGCAGTCGCTCGTTTTTCCAGCCTCTGGAAACTCCGGCATCTGCCCCCGATTGATCCGGTGGGCGTTGGTGATGATCCGGCTGGTGGCCGCTTGGCGGAAAACCTCGTCGAGATGGGCGACGGGAATCTTCTTTGAATGGATGATATCCTGCAACACGCGACCGGGGCCGACAGAGGGGAGCTGGTCGGCATCGCCCACAACAATAAATGCGGCATGCAGCGGGATGGCGTCGGCCAGCTGGGAGGCCAGCATGACATCGATCATGCTCGACTCATCGACAATGAGCACGTCGCACTCCAGCGGGTTTTCGGCGCAGTGGACGAAGCCGCCGGTTCCGGGGTTGTACTGGAGCAGGCGGTGGATGGTCTTGGCCTCCATGCCGGTGGTTTCGGCCATGCGCTTGGCGGCACGGCCGGTCGGGGCGCAGAGCACGACGCGCAGCTTCTTGGCCTTGAGCACCATCAGCACCGAGTTGACCAGCGTGGTTTTTCCGACCCCTGGGCCGCCCGTAATGATCATCACCTTGGATTCGACGGCGGTTTTCAACGCCTTGCGCTGGGCGGGCGCAAGTTCGATGCCGCTTTTTTGCTGCACCCAGGCGAGCGCCTTGGAAACATCGATCGGCGGGCAGGGATGCCTGCCGTGTTCCAAGGCCTGGAGCCTTTTGGCGAGGTCAATCTCGGCAAAGTAAAGCTTGGGCAGATAGATCAAATCGTCGCCCGCAAAATTGGCGCGCTGGATCAGCCGGTCATTTTCGAGCGAATGGTCCAGCGCACGCTCGACAATCGCCAAGTCGATCTGGAGCAGCTCGGCGGAGCGCGAAAGCAGGTCGTTGCGGACATAGGCGCAGTGGCCGTTGGCGGTCAGCTCGCCGAGCACAAACTCCAGCCCGGCGCGGGCGCGCAGATCGGAATCCTTGGCGATGCCCAAGCGCATGGCGATTTGGTCGGCAATCAGGAAGCCGATGCCGCGAATGTCGCGCGCGAGGCAGTAGGGATCGCGCTGGACCATCTCGATGGCCTTGTCGCCATAGGCCTTGTGGATGCGAAAGGCGCGGGTGGTACTTACGCCGTGGCTAAACAGGAAGGCCATGATTTGCCGGACACTCTTTTGCACGTCCCACGCCTTCTTGATGTTGTCCTTGCGCTGACGGCCAATCCCCTCCACCTTCCGCAGCTTGCCCGAAGAGTTTTCGATCACGTCAAACACATCGCGGCCGAAGGTTTTCACCAGCCGCTTGGCATACTCCTTCCCAATGCCCTTGATCAGCCCGGAGGCCAGATATTTTTCGATCCCCTCGAGCGTGTCGGGCTTCGACATGCGCATCTGCTCCGCCTTGAACTGCGGGCCGTGGCGCGGATCGGTGAACCACTCGCCGTCGGCCGTCATCCACTCGCCGGAATTGATGGTCGGTACCGTCCCGGTAACGGTCACCAGCTCCTTGTGCCCGCGCACCTTCACGCGCAACACGCAGAAGCCATTCTCCTCGTTGCGGAAAACAATCCGCTCGATCTGTCCGTCCAGCTTTTCCATTAAAACTTTTTCTCGTATTCGCCATCGCCGAGTTTTTCCAGCTTCTGGAAGCCAGCGCGCTTGGCGCGGTCATCGAAGGTACTTTTTGAGCCACCGACGTTAGTCGAGGCGAGCTGGCGCTCCACCGGATTGCAGCATTCGGGGCAGATGGGGAACGGGGGACAGTCCACCGGTTCGACCCGCTCGAAGCCCGCCTTACAATGGGGGCAGGCTTTGTTGGGGTCGGCGGCGATATATTCGCGAATGGGCATGGTTTCTTCCTTCAATGATTGGAAATGTTCTACCATCCCTTCCAGGGTTTGGAAAGCCCGCCCCGCCGGAAAGGGTGCATGAATTCAAAAACGGCTCGCTTACAACGGTATTCAATCTGAACAACTCTTCCTCCACCTGGACATTCGAGGATTCTTCTGGAATGACGTGGAACGCGGGCTACGACATCGTCAATGCGGACACCAATCAATACAATAACCCGTTTCAGGGAAGCAGGGTCGATCCGGTCAGCTCCAGCAGGAAGGCGATGGAGATGGGGGCGTTGGTCCAGCCGGAGTAGATGCTGCCCTGCCCGCCCTCGAAGCGGTTGCCGCCGCCCCACGCCCCGGCCTCGCAGTCGTACATTCCGCGCCAGCATCCCTTGAAGGGGGGTTCTTCCCTGTCCTGGATGTGGGCAAGCAGTCCGGCCGACCTCTCGAACGCCTCCCGGTATTCCATTTTTCCGGGCAGCAATTTCGACAGGTGTAGCAATCCAAGGGTCGCCCAGTTCTGGGTGTAGATCAGATCAACAAAATGGTCTCCCTCCGGTGCCTCGAAATGGTTGGAGGTGAAATGGCCATCGGCCTTCTGGTTTTCCAGCAGAATCTGCCCGGCCTTTTCGGCAACTTCCATGATCCGGGCATCGCCGTAAACCGTGGCAACAAGCGGGGCGATGAAAGAGAGGTAGGCCTGTTCGGAAATCGACCAACCATTTTTGCACTGGGAATCCCTGTCCCATGCCTGCGGCCCGTCGAGCACGGTTCGGTAGTATTTGTCGACAATGCCATAGCGGCTCCGGGTTCCCTGGACGCGGTCGGCAAGGGCGAACGCCAGCGTCGCCAGCCCAATCCAGTGGGGATTGAGCTGGGTTCCATCCAGAATCGTTGCTTCGGGTTTTGCATCCCGCCCCTTCTTTTCGATAAAATCAAAATAGGCCTGCATGTGCCGGTGCAAGGCATCGGCGGTGGCCAGCCCCGGCCCGACCAGCCGCTCGTGCCCCCGCCTGCCGAGAATCAGGAGGCAAATGGCCACCCACGCGTTGTCGTCTACCCAAACCTTGTCTCCAGCCGGAAAACGCTGCATAGCCCACCGCCACAAGTTCCAAACCTTGGAAGCCGGGTCGGACTCCCGCATGCCGCTACGGTCGACCAAGAATCCAACGAGATTTTCCGCAATCTCACGGTAGCGTTCCTCGCCAAAATATTCCTCGGCGAGGTCGAACATCAGCGCGGTCTCGACAGCGCAGTCGGCGCGGCGGTGCTCCAGCGCCACGGTGCCGGCATTGAGCGGGGTCTGGTAAGGAAAGAACTCATCGATTTTTTCCTTCGCCTCATTGGAGCCGATATCCGCGATGCGCTCGGCAACGCCCCAGAACCCGTCGTTCGGGCGCATGATTCCAGAATGGAGAAACCATTCGATATTCCTTCCGACAGCGCTTTCCAGTTGATCCTTCATTGTTTTTTCCATTCCCGTGGCTTCTCCAAATCCCGGTCGGTTCCCCGGCTCCTCCAAAAAAATCCGCTTTGTCCCGAATTGCCCGAACGTTCAAAGTACAGACTTGGTACCGGCTTCTATTCCACCCTTCGGAAAACAATCCACCAAATACCCAAACCAAAAAATGATGAAATAATAGACGGACACCTTTTTTACTTTTTCACGAACACCTTTTCGCAATGCAAACATGAAGGCCAATATCCGGAGATCTCCTATCATCCCAAAAGATGCAGTAGAGAACCGCGAATGGACGCAAATGAACGCGAATATGCAAAAATACTAGGAAACTTGTTTGTTGGATTCCTTTTCAAGAGGCATGACTCCTAACCCAAATGGTGGCGGTGGTGGTTTTTGTAACCCCTTATCAATTCGCGTGTATTAGCGTTCATTCGCGGTTAACTGCTTTTTCTAGGTTCATCAAAGGTGATCAAATGGCGATCGAACGCTTTGTCGTGTAGCGCATTCAGACATAGTCCGTTGGTCGGATCGGCTCGGCGTTTTTCGTTTTCGCTCCAGGGAATAATGTGGCTAGCGACCAGAAGTTGAGGCACTGCCATGCCGGTGAGAGCACAACGATTCTCGTAGCTAGCCAATATGGCATTTCGGAAGAAGCGTTGGAGCCGTCGGGTTTTTACAATGCGTTCAGCCTCGGACGGGCCGTTTGGCAGAGCGATAGTGGTTTCGGATTCCGGTGCGGAAATATCGGGTTGTCCGGCCAAGGTCTCAAAGGCGGCTTCACTTTTTTCAGCCATGGCCGTCCAGTTCTGCTGGAAGTCGCTCCATATTTTTCGGTCAAGGTTACTGGCTCCTTTGAGTCCGCTAATTCCACGTTTTTGGTGGTACGAATCAAGAGAAGCAAGATTGCTCAACTTCATTGCAAGAGCATCTGGGCTTCGTCCGATTTTTGGGGCTACTAGTTTGATTAGTTCAGTTCTGTGGTCAAACTGTCCGAATGGCAGACGGCAATAGAGATTCATTGCTATCAGCAGTTCCTGCTCTGTCCAGTTCCGAGGCATGTGTCCAAGGTATTTCCTCATGCTGCATTGGCCAACATTAAAAAGAGTTTTTGTGTTCCTTGCGCCTTTTCGCGGCCAATCAACCCTCACCGGGTGGCTCGCGGCGCGGCACGTATTCAGACCTTCCCGACAACTATTTTTTCGAGGGCGGACGTACGCAGCAGTACCATCAAGTCGGCAATGCGGTTCCCCCATTATTGGCCAAACAGCTGGCTGAAATTGTCTATGATGTTTTCAAGCGGATTGTGGGGATTAGGCGAGGAGAATAATGAGTAGCACGGTGGAAATGGTGGTTGCCGGGAAATCAGTTATTTGTCTGGTAATAATGGTTGGAAAATGATCGCATGACAGGGGTAGCGAATCGTTGAGAAGATGAGTGGGCGGAGATCAATGCCGATGAGCTTTTAGCGATGAGGGAAACAAAAGATTTAACTATCCGGCGCAGGCAGACCTTGCTCCGCTGAAGGTTGCCGAAGATTCTCCGGAGTATGGGTCGGAGGGTGGTGGATATTAAATGAGCTGCAGGAGATAAATTATGGCACTTGAACTGGAAAGTTTGAGAAAGGCGATCAATGCGCTGGGGCGGTCGCTGCGCGTTGCGCAGGAACAGGCCGACGCAAAAGATTTCGACCTGCTCGAAACCCTGCGTGCGGGCGTGGTTCAAAATTTTGAGGTTGCCTATGAGCAGACCTGGAAAATGCTGAAGCGCTGGATCGAAACCCAGGTCAGTCCCGTCGAGGTGGATGGGGTTACGCGACGCCAGTTGTTCCGGATCTGCCATGAAAACCGATTGATCGACGATGTGGATGTCTGGATGGCTTTCCACAAAGCCAGAAACGAGACCTCGCACACCTACGATGCCAAAACGGCGGAAGATGTTTTCGCCGTGGCTGGAGCGTTTTGGCCCGCCGCGTCGGAGGTTCTCGCAAGGATTGCCGAACGCAATGATTGATCTCCCTCCAGCGCAACTTGAACAGGTGAAACGTATTCTTGCCGAGTATGTGCCCCGGTGTGAGATCCGGGCTTTTGGTTCCCGGATCGGGCCGACGGCCAAGGCTTGGTCGGATCTGGATCTCGCCATCGTTGGCGAGGATCAGCTGGAGCCGCACCTTCTTGGCGACTTGAAGGAAGCTTTCGAGGAATCCGATTTACCCATCCGGGTCGACCTGCTTGATTGGCATGCCATCTCGCCGGAGTTCCGGGCGGTGGTCGATGCGGGATACGAAGTGCTTCAGGCACCCGCTTCCCAATAACGAAGAGGTGTTGCAGTCTTTGTTGCAAGGGGCTACAAGAAGTTTAACCAAGGAGTGGATATGCAGGCACCGGAATGGGATCGGAAGGATCGAGCGGGGTCGCTGGAAAAGTGGATCGAGATGCTCAATGCGGAGGCGCGGCGGCAGTTTCTCGAGGCCGGAACGCATGTCGAAATCTTTTTCCTCTTCAACGACGAGGGGATTATGGAGGTGGTTCCAATCGTTGGAATGGAGAAGGACGAGATCGTGGACGAGCTTAAAAAAATGCTTTCCGAGCGCGATGGCTATGCCTTTATCCACATTTCCGAGGGAACCATGCGGCACATGGACACGGCCGACAAGGCCGATATGCTTTTTGTGCATGCCGAGAGCCGCGAGGGGGTGTCGATGGCTTGGTGTAGCACCGTTGCAATGCGCGGAGAGGAAAAGCTTTTGCTTGATCCCGTTCGGATCGATGGCGACAAGCTCGCAGGCCGTTTCGCCCATATCTTCGAGGATCTGTAGTCTCTTCCGGCTTGGTTTGCGGGCGGGGTTTGGGCAGGATGGGCGCTTCTGGAAATAAAAGGGGAATGGAAGATGGCGGGACTGAACGATTTGATTGGCGGGGCGGACGATGCGCCGCAGATGCCGGATTCGGGCTATGCCGGGAGTGGGTTGTCGAACAAGGAGCTGATGGCGGCGGCGCGCACCGCGCTCTCGGGCAACTGGGGGATGGCGGTGCTGGGCTATATCCTCTGCGTCGCCTTGATGCTTAGCCTCTACCTGTTTGTCTTTTCCTCGGTCTTTTTCGTGGCCGTGGTCAGTGGGATGACCGGGGCGAACACCGAGGCGGCCACGGAATCCATGCAGGTGGTCGTCCAGCTGGCGGCACTTTTGCTTTCGGGGGCTTTCATGGTGGGGGTCGCCAGTTTTTTTCTGGGGATTGTCCAGGAGGGCGCGGCGCGGTTGGAGTGCCTGTTCACCGGCTTCAAGCGGTTCTGGACGGCCTTCGGTGCCTATTTTTTCAGTACCTTGTTCATCTTGCTCTGGATGCTGTTGCTCTACATTCCGGGGATTATTGCGGCCTTTCGCTACGCCATGACCTACTTTGTCTTGGCCGACGATCCAGATTGCGGGCCGCTGGAGGCGATCACCCGGAGTAAGCAGATGATGGTGGGCAACAAGTGGAAGTTTTTCTGCCTGAATTGGCGCTTCCTGGGTTGGGCGATCCTCTGCATGTTTACGGGAGGAATCGGATTTATCTGGCTCATTCCTTACATGCAGACGAGCTTTGCCGAATTCTACGAAGACGTGAAGTAGGGCGTAGCGAGTGTTGCGTATTACGTATTGCGTATTGCATGAATCTTCCAAGGTCTGGAAATCGCCCCGACAAGCACCAAGCACCAAGCACCAAGAACGAAGCACCAAGAACTAGACACTAAGCTAAAAACCATGACTCCAGCCATTGGAACATTCGAACTTCTCGCCACCGACCCGTCGTGCAAGGCGCGGCGGGGTCGGTTGCATACGGCGCACGGGACGGTGGAGACCCCGGTCTTCATGCCGGTGGGCACGCAGGCGACCGTCAAGGCGATGTCGCCGCGCGAGATGGAGGAGCTCGGCACGGAAATCCTGCTGGGCAACACCTACCATCTCAACGACCGCCCAGGGTCGGATCTGGTCGAGCGCATGGGCGGGCTACACGAATTCATGGGCTGGAACCGGGCGATCTTGACCGATAGCGGCGGCTACCAGGTCTTCAGCCTCGGGAAGCTCAACAAGATCACGGACGAGGGCGTTTCGTTTCGGTCGCATTCCGATGGCCGGGCGCATTTTATCGGCCCGCGGGAGTCGATGGAAATCCAGCGCAAGCTGGGCTCGGATATCGCGATGGTTTTCGACGAATGCCCGCCGTATCCCTGCGAGAAGGATTACGCTTGCCAAGCGGTGCGCAGAACCCTAGATTGGGCGGCTATTTGTAGGGAAACGCCCCGCGCGGAAGGCCAATTGGTTTTTGGAATCGCGCAGGGCGGGGTGCATGCCGATCTGCGCGAGGAGTGCGCAAGGGCGCTGGTCGGGATGGATTTCGAGGGCTACGCGATCGGCGGCGTGAGCGTCGGGGAACCCGACGAGCTGATCCTGCGGGGGGTGGACGACACGGTCGGCCACCTGCCGGAGGGGAAGCCGCGCTACCTGATGGGCGTGGGCGAGATGGCTCAGATGGTGGAGTCCGTCGCCCGAGGGGTCGACATGTTCGACTGCGTGATGCCCACCCGGCAGGCGAGGAATGGAACGGTTTCGACCCGGCGCGGGCGATACCCCGTGAAGGCGGCGATCTACAAAGAGGATGCGCGCCCCTTGGAGGAGGGGTGCTCCTGCCATGCGTGCAGGAATTTTACGCGGGCCTATGTGAGGCATCTGCTCAATGTGGGCGAGATTCTCGGGCTGCGGCTGGTGACGATGCACAACCTGCATTGCTACTTGGAGTTTTTGAGGGATATGAGGAAGGCGATAGAAGAGGGGACGTTCGATGCGTTCCGCAAGGCGTTCCACGCCGGCTATCGCGTGGTTTTGGAAGAGCATGTGTTAAACGTTAAGGAGAACAACTAGATGAATTTGCTGTTTTTTACAATTGCCCAGGCCGCCCCGGCCGCAACGCCCAAGGGATCGCCTCTGCAGTTCCCGATCATGATGGCGCTGCTCTTCGGAGTGATGTATTTCATGATGATCCGCCCCCAGCGCCGCCGCGACAAGGCCCGCAAGGAGATGATCGCCAATGTCAAGGCCAACGACCGCGTGCTGCTCACCAGCGGTATCCTCGGAAACGTCCAGAAAGTGGGTGAAACCTCTCTGATCGTCCAGATTGCGGAAAAAACGAAGATCGAAGTGGTGAAGGCCGCCGTTTCCCAGGTATTGGAAAATGGCGAAACCCCATCCGAAATTGAACCGGCAAAGTAAGTAAGGAAGGTCTACGAAAATGGATAAGAACAAACTCTGGAAATGGTTGCTGCTCGGGCTCCTCGTGCTCTGGTCGATCGCGCTGGTCACCCCGGTCAAGCAGAAGGTTAAGCTGGGGCTCGACCTCAAGGGCGGAACGAGCTTCGTGGTCGAGGTGGACGCCGCCGACGTGGCTCGGAAGATGGTCGAGAGCGGCGAGGCCGATTCGGTCGAAGCCATCCCCGATTCGAAGCTCAAGGAGCAGATCAAGCGGGTGCAGGAAATCGCCGTCGAGGTGATCCGCAACCGCATCGACGTGCTGGGAACCTCCGAGCCGGAAATCTACCCCGAAGGCGACAGCCGCATTGTGGTGCGCCTGCCGGGCGCCGACACGGATACCCGCACCGAGGCCAAGGCGCAGATGTCGCGCGATGCCGTGCTGACCTTCAAGCTGGTCCACCAG
>WFRA01000348.1 GCA_015486775.1 Kiritimatiellales bacterium
GTATTAGCGTTCATTCGCGGTCAACTGCTTTTTCTGGGGTGAACCACGAATCACACGAAAATCTACACCAAGGCCGCAACTGTTCCATAAAATTTCCGGCGGTTTTTTTATAAAAAACGGCTTGCTTTCGGAAATTCGGGTGCTATGCTACACCGTATTAGCACCGATTATGGGATGACGTGCTGGCGGAGCCGAGCATGGTGTTCGGCAAAGTAAAAAAGACATCGGGCATGGTGTCCGGTGCATTAACAACAAGGAGAAGGTAAGATGAGAAAGATAAGCATAACAGCGGTCGCAGCGCTTGCGGTGGTTTCTGCGCAGGCGTCAACGATCACGTTTGACGAACCTGGGCACGCACACGGTACAAGTGTTAACGGCATCAATGGCTGGACTTCAGTCGGCAATGAGAACACCTACAATAGCGTTCCTATCGTTGGTGGAAGCGACCTTGTGTTGTATTCCGATGGACTTAATGACGGTCGTGCGACCAAAGAGATTACCAGCGATATTGCGGGGATTACAACCGTTTCTTTCGTATTTAAGAACTATAGTGATTCGGGTACTGCTGCCCTTGGCGAATTCTCGATTACTTCGGGTGATATTAATCTCGCCAACGGGGAAAATGTTGGTGCTGCCATGTGGCTCTGGATAGATGGCCAGGCCGAGGCCGCCGGGGCGAACGATCACAACTTCAGGGTGTATGGAAGTGGTGCTGGTGCTCCTACTACGTATAACTATGTTGGCAAGGAAAGCTATCGCTTTACGGCAACCCTGAACTACAACACCGGGCAAATCACGTCTTCCAGTCTTGAGGATCTGTCGGGCAGTCTGGGAACCCAGTCGTCGAGTACGCCCATCGACTTCTACACGGCTACCACTCTTGCCGAGGCGCAGGCCAAGACAAGTGTTGTGATTGGCGGTGCGGGGCGGACGGGCTTCGACAATATCGAAACCATTCCGGAGCCGGCCACGCTTGGCTTGCTGTCCGCTCTCGGCGCGGGACTTATGTTTATCCGCCGTCTGTTTATGATCTAGCCGTTGCAAGGGCTGTGCAGAAAATCCCCGCCTTGTGCGGGGTTTTTTGTATCTGCCCGCACCACTGGCTGGTTTATTGGTACCCTACTTTCAAAATTCAAACATGTTTACACATCATTCCTGTATTTAGACGGAAGAATTATGGATCACGAATCACGCGGATCGCGCGAATGGTGAAGAGGGTTGGAAAGTAAGTTTCTCAGTGCGATTCGCGTGATTCGTGGTCAAAGAATATGTGGTTCTGGTTCTTCCGGATTAGGGTCTTGTTGTTCGCTGGAGTAAAATGAGAGGAGCTAGGATTATGCGATGGATGTTGACAGCAATTTTGCTTCTGGCGGCGACGAGCCATGCCGTTTTTCTTGTGCAGGTGGGCGGGGGAAGCTCCGCCGAACCGGCCGAAGAGGGGCTGTATGTGGATGTCGATTCGATCGGCGGTACGGCCAGCGATTCGAACCCCGGCACCCGGGAATTTCCTTTTCAGACCATCCAGGCCGCCATGGATGCCGCCGACCCCGGGGATACGGTTTTTCTGCGGGCAGGCTTCTACTATGAATCCGTCACGATCACCAACGGCGGCACGGCGAGCCAGCCGGTGACCCTCAAGGGGTACCATGGTGAACGCGTCGTTATCGACGGGTTGAACCAGCGGACGTGGGGCATCAGGTTTCCCGGAGCGGAGGCCGACTATTTTTCGGGGGTTGCCCCGTCCCTGTCGGGGAACGGGGACTATGTCCGCATCGAGAATCTCCATTTTGTGAACTTTAACCTGGGACCGGACCAGGGAACCGCCATCGAGGTGGTTGGCCAGACCGGCGTCGTGATCAGCAATGTCGTCGTCGCCAATGCCGGAAAGGGGATCGTTCTGCGCAACTGCGAGGATGTCGAGATCCTCGACAGCGAAATCCACCACTGCAACCCGATCTTTGTCGGATCGCCGTCGAGGAACGTCCGGATCGAAAACAACCATATCCACCATGGAACGGGAACCAAAGGCTACGCCATCCAGGTCTACAGTCCGGTAGATGCTTCGGTACAACGGGCGAATGTTTCCTCGGTCGTGGACGTTGGATCGCTCGTGGCGGAATGCACGGTCGATATCGATGCCAGTGCCGCCGATCTCATGGCGGGGCGGGATCTCCAGGCGGAGGCGGAGCCGGTCGGGTTCCATCCGCACGGCCTGCTTTTCTACACCAATGCGCCGCCGGTTGCCGGATATGCGAGTCCCTGGCCGACCGGCGATATTGCGGGCGGGCAGAAGCCGTTGGCCAACGGCAAAGCGGCCTTCCTGCCGGTGAACAATTCCGCATGGGGCAACAAGCCCTATTCGTCGGACGGCGCCAAGGTGCGGATCCAGGTTCCTGATGCAGGCGCCATGGCCGCGCTGGCGAACGCAACATACGTCCATTTTATCAACACCTGGGATCCCGCAGTCCAGACCAATTCCGATTTTTCCATAACCGGGAACACGATCCACGATTCAAACTGCCAAGGCATGCGGTTTTCCAATGTTCGGAACTTGTTTGTCGAGGGCAACACCCTGTATCGCAACGGCGACAGCGGCATCTATGTCGGGGATGGCTGTAGCAATGTCTGGATTGCTGGCAATGCGAGCTACAACAATGGCACCATTGTTGGCGGAAGCGGCATCCACGTCATGCTGAGCCGGGAGGTGCTGGTGCAGAACAACGCCCTGCAGGGCTCCAATACGGGGTGCGAACTCGGCCAGTGCCAGCGCGTGCTGGTACGCCGGAACACGATCTTTGGCAACAAGGCGCAGAACCATGCGGCCGTCGAGATTCCCTGGTCGCCCGGAACCCCGTGGGTTGGAACCGACGATGTCGCGGCGAAAATGGCGACTTCCGCCGGGATGGTGTTCACCGGCGGCGGTCAAGGCGGCATCGGTGCCCCGCCTGTGGTCGATGGGTGCACGTTTGTCCACAACACCCTCTCCGACAATGCCACGGTGGGCAGCCCGCAGCACTACGGCAGCCTGATGTATGGCGAACCCGACGGGCTTCCAGGGCTTGGAGGAACGAATGTGGTGCTCAACAATATTGTGGCCAGCCAGCAAAACGAAAACCTCTTTTCCACCTATGAGCTAAAGCCCTTCCAGATGGACGGCAATCTGTATGACGGCTCCGCAAACGCCCGGATGCTTTCCCGCACCGGCGGATCGGCCAATTTCGTCGAATATGCGCTTCCGTCCGGCTTCGATGCCTACAAAACGGTACTGGGACTGGACTCGAATTCCGTGGTTGGAGTGGCGGCGTTTGCCGACCCGGCGAACTATGACTTTAGCCTGCAAGTCGGCAGCGCCGCGATCGACATCGGTGTTCCGCTGGCCTACGCCGTGTCGGCGGGCACCGGCACGAACGTTCCGGTCACCAGCACCTGGGCGTTCAGCGACGGCTTCCGCACCAGCACCGGCGAAGTGCTGGCCGAGGGCGACACCATCA
>WFRA01000349.1 GCA_015486775.1 Kiritimatiellales bacterium
CGGATATCGGAACCGTTGCACAGCTGAGACTTAATGGTTCAGGCACGACACCGATTGTGAACATCGGCAACAATGCGACGTTCGGGAAGCTCTTTGTGAGTTGGGCTCCGAGCCGGTCAGGTACCATTTACCAGACTGCGGGCACTGTAGACGTAGATGGTGCCGATAACGAAATGATCATTGGTCGCTATGGCACCGGCACCTACAACCTCTCCGGCGGAAGCATGGAGCATTCGAGCTCTGTTCGAGACACTTATTTCGGGCTCTACGATGGCGGGATCGGAGCCTTCAACCAGACCGGCGGAACCTTCACGAAGGACGGGGGAACTGGCCAGCGGAACATTTACGTAGGTCACAACTACGGATCCGAGGGCACTCTCAATCTCAGCGGCGGTAGCTTCGTGCATAGCGCGGGAGATGAGCTGGCCTTGGGGCGCAACTATGGTGCCTCTGGATATCTCAATATCAGCGGCACCGCTTCCTTGAGGGTGGGTGCCGGCGCGGCGCTGACCGGCAGCGAGCCTGCCACTGGATGGGGGGTTCTCCAGGTCGGCAAGGAAGGATACGGGAAAGTGATCCAGACCGGTGGAGCGGTCGAGGCAAACTTTATCAAGCTGGGGGGATCGGGTCTGGGCTATGGCGACTATGTCGTTTCGGATGGTACGCTGGATTTGCATGGCTACCTCTTCGCGCAGGATGGAAGCAGCACCTTTACCGTCAGCGGTTCGGATGCGGGTCATGTCAGGATGCAAAAGTTCATTCCAAACACCCGGCGCATCGGAATCGAGCTGGATGCCGACGGCTCCACCCTGATCGAAGCCCTTGGGGAGGCTTCGGATCCGTATCATGACGGACGCGCGGACGCCAAGTGGCAGATCGACACCCTTTCCGACTTCGACGGCGTAGTGGGCGACAAGTATGATATCCTATTTTCGGAGACCGCCATTGTGGGCACGAACAACATCGGTATCTACAACTATGGCGCAGGTATTTTCGACTGGGAGGTTGCGGCGACCAACGGCGGCGAAATGTTTCGCTTGGTCATGACCGGCACGAAAACCAATGCCGTGGTCTGGGGCGGAACAGGCGATTGGATGGATTCCAACCACTGGACGGATGTGTCTCCGGCTCCCGACTGGACGATTCCCGGCTCTACGAGCGGCAACGCAGGCGAGGCGCTTATCCGTTCCGGCAGCGAGGTCGACATTACCGCTTCGTCGTACCCGGACTATCCGGTTGCGCGCATGGACATCGGCGGCGCGCTCGGTGCCACGCTCAACATCACCGGTGGCAGCCCGGAGTTCAAGGATTTCTGGATGGCCGAGGCGGGACAGACCGCAACCATCAACCAGACGGACGGGGACGTGGTCTTTTCCGGAACCGATTCGACCATCATTGGCCGCATCGGACGGGGCACCTACAACCTTTCGGGCGGAACGCTGACGCATACCAATTCCGGCGACGGCACACACACTCTCATCGGTGTCTACGGCGGTTCGGTTGGAACCTTCAACCAGACCGGTGGAACCTTCAGGAAAAACGGAGTCCAGCAGCAAAATATCGTCGTGGGTTCGCAGGCCGAGTCCAAGGGGATAGTGAACCTCAGCGGCGGCAGCTTCCTGTTTGAGGTCGGCTCTGATTTCAGGGTGGGCGAAATGGCAGGTTCCAGGGGCTACCTGAACCTGAGCGGAACCGCGGTGCTTCAAATCGGCGACGGTACGGGAGGGACTGCAAACGGATGGGCCAAGCTGATTGTCGGCGATGCGGGATATGGCCGTGTTGAACAGACCGGGGGTTCGCTCGAAGCGAACTATCTCATCCTTGCCGATGAGACCACCGGCGAAGGCAGATATACTATTTCGGGCGGGTCACTTGACATACATCGCTATGCATTTCTGGAGCGCAGTACGGCAACCATGACCGTTGCCGGCTCCGGGATAGACCACGTAAGGGTGAACAAGTTTATTCTCAATCCGGGCGCAACCCTCAATCTCCAGTTGGATACGGGCGGGATTACGCCGATCGAGGTAATCGGAACAACCGCTGGCAACGAGGATGCCATACTTAAAGGAACTGTTGCGGTCGATACGCTGGATGGGTTCTCTGCGCCGGCGGGTACGGTCTTCGATGTGCTTGTCTCGTCAAACGACATATTGAATACGGCGACGGACATGACCTTTACCAACCTCAGCGATGCCGCCGAGTTTTCTTGGACTGTCGTTACCGATGGCAGTGTGAAAAAACTGCAGTTGACCATGACGGCAGGGCCGTCGGCGTTTGATGCCTGGGCAGCGGATTCCGGCCTGGACAACGGCGATGCCGGGACATTCGCCGACCCGGACGGGGATGGCCTCGACAACCTTCACGAGTATGCCTTTGGCGGCGATCCCACCAATTCGGCTGATCAGGGCTACCCTAGATCTTATGCGCTTGGCTCGGGCGGGGGAACGAATTGGATGGACTATGTCTTTCCGATGCTATCGGATACGAATGATGGCATCACCTATCGCTTCGAGATCACCGACAACCTTGTATATGGGGACTGGACAAATGCCGGGTATGTATTGGCGGGAACAAGCGCCATCAATGCCGACTATGATTCCATAACAAACCGGGTATCCACCGACAGCAAGAACGAGCAGTTCATGCGGTTGGTTATAGACACGCCTCTAATGGATGTTGCCTGCTGGAATATCCTCGGGTATGACGACCCTGAAATTGGAGTCACGAACTGGACCGTGCGGAAGTCCGGTGTTGCCCAGGCGATGGTGGATTCCGGTGCCGACGTGATCGGGGTTCAGGAAATACGCTACCGGGACATCGCCGACTATCTGCACGCGGAGCTTGCCGAGGCCGGCTACGCGGCTGTTCCGGCTTCCACTGCCGGTTTTGAGGTAAGATTTGTTCCAGATGAGGAATTGGAGGATGGGCTGCAAGGGCGGCATTGGCAACAGGTCATCTACTACAAATCGAGTGTTTTCGAAGAACTTGACTCGGGGCAAACGGTGCTTTACGAAGGAGATGGCACCAGCACCTACTCTCCCCTCGGTTTCTTCCGTGAGCGCTCGTTCACATGGGTGAAGCTGAGGAATCGCGGAACAGGCCAGACCAATGTGGTGATCAATACCCATCTGGAGCCGTCTATGCAAGCGAACCGGACGAACGCGACGATACACCTAAAGAACGTTGTCGAGAGCTACCCGGCGGAGCTGCCCATCGTCCTGATGGGGGATTTCAACGCGCAATCCGATTCGACGGAGATGCAGTACTTGACGGCGGACGGCACGCTGACGAATGTCGTCGAGTTCGCGACGCAGGTTGACTATATCCTACAGCGGAACTTTGGGGATAGGCATAAGGATTTGGCCGAGAGTCAAATCGACCCGGTCATAGGGCTGCTCTCCGACCACTCCCTGCTGGCCGCGAGACTTAAATTGGACGAGGAATGATCGATGGTTCCGGACTCCGCATGGCTATTTTGCGGAGTTTTGCCAATCTGCTGAAAAGGGAGTTTCGATGCTTCCAGCGGTCGAGTTCCGTGATGTTCCAAGGCAATCTGGGCATAGTTCCGGGAAGCGATGCGCATGAATACAAGATTCAAAGGCATGAAGGTTTCGGATCACCCCATGCTGATCGCCAAGTTTTGTTGGAAGAATCATATGATCGAAGGTTGGTGAACCAACCGTTTTCGGAGGAATCAAGTTATGAAGCAGTACGATAAGAGTGCCGTTCCGGCTCCCAGAGTCAAACCCAGTATCCTTTTTATTGCTTTGCTTTTAACCATATCCATGGTTTTCAGTTCTTCCGCCGAAGTGGATATAATCCCTCAACCGGATTATGTAGGCCTTTTGCCGGGAGACGATTTTGTTTTTACGCCTGAAACATCCATTGAAGCATCCAAAGAGCTTGAGCCGTTATTCAGATTGCTCGACACATATCTGAGTCCGGCATTTGGATTCCATCTTTCAAGGCAGACGGGGACGGAGCGTTCCGTTGTTTTGAAGACAAGCTCAACGCTCAAGGGATTGGGGGAAGAAGGCTATAGCTTGGTTGTCGACTCCAATAAAATCTACATCTCGGCCTATAGGCCAGCAGGCATATTTCATGGCATACAGACCCTTCGGCAACTTTTGCCTGTTGACGTGCTGGGCAAAAAGAAGGTTGAAAACGTGGAATGGAAAGTTCCATGTGTGCTTATTGAAGATATCCCGCGCTTCAAATGGAGGGGGGTCATGCTGGATGTCAGCAGGCATTTCATGCCTGTGGAGTTCATAAAAAAGCAAATAGACCTTATGGCCTTATATAAGCTGAATCGCTTTCACTGGCATCTCGTCGATGACCAAGGCTGGCGAATCGAAATCAAAAAATACCCCAAACTTACCGAGGTCGGCGCATGGCGGGATGAAATATCGGATGAAAAGACCATGCGGTATGGCGGTTTTTATACGCAGGATCAGATAAGGGAAGTGGTGCAATATGCAAAGGATCGGTTTGTTGAAATTGTTCCTGAAATAGAGGTGTCTGGACATTCTTCCGCAGCCATTGCGGCCTATCCGTGGCTGTCGTGCAAAGGCGAGCACAACCCGATTGATGTGCCGAGCGAATCGGGAATATTCAAGAATGTTTATTGCGCGGGTAACGAGAAGGTTGTTGAATTCAACCAGAATGTGTTAAAGGAAATCATAGAGCTGTTTCCCTGCAAATATATCCATATTGGGGGCAGTGATGCGTTGAAGGGTGACTGGAAGTCATGTTTTCGCTGTCGGTCGAGGATTGCGGTTGACCATCTCGATGGAGAGAGGGGGTTGCAGAATTATTTCCTTAGCCGCATACAGGGGTTTCTACTTAAAAATGATCGTAGTCTTATCGGCTGGGATGAGATCATGGAAGATGGTTCTGTGCCTTTGTCCGCATTGATGTGCCGAGAAAGTGAAAAGTCTGCGGTATTGGCTGCAAGGCAGGGGCACGATGTGGTTATGAGCCCGCACAACTATTGTGATTTTGATAATCGTCAGATACATCCTGCCGATGAATCTGCCCCTTACGAGAGCTACAAAAGCTATGTGCCATTGGATAAGGTTTATTCATAC
>WFRA01000350.1 GCA_015486775.1 Kiritimatiellales bacterium
CCAAGGCTTGGATATTTTGACGGTAGCCCCGCACCAGATTGGCCGGCTCGCGGAAAACATAGCTGTGCGCCGCCCGCTCCAGCCGCAGGCGAAAATCCCGCTCCATCGTCTTCAGCGCCTGCCCCAGCCGCCGGTTGTAGAGAGCAAGCATCTCCTCGAACTCGCCCTTTTCGCGCACCGCCAGCTCGGCGGCCGCCGAGGGCGTCGGCGCGTGCACATCCGCCACCATATCCGCGATCGTGAAATCGATCTCGTGGCCCACCGCCGAGATCACCGGGATTTCCGACTCATAAATGGCGCGCGCCACCACCTCCTCGTTGAACGCCCAGAGATCCTCGATGCTCCGCCCGCCCCGCCCGACAATCAGCAGGTCGATTGGGAAAGTAGGACAAGCGTCCCGCTTGTCCCCAGGCGGGGATGGAGACAAGCGGGACGCTTGCGCTGCTTTCACTCCCGCTTTCCCGGGATTTTCGTGGATATAGTTCTCAAAGTGCCGGAGTTGCTCCGGGCTGCGCACAATATGGTCGTATGATTCATGTTGCCAAACCTGACCCTTGGATCCCGTTTGCTTGCAAATTTCATGTGCGGTGAACGACTTCCACGAATGCAGGATTTCCGGCAGTTCATATCCATCCTTCGGCGACACCAAGGCATGGACATGGTTGGGCATCACCACCCATTCGCCGAGTTTATACCGTTCTCCATCAAACTTTCTCAGGGCATTGGCCACCACTTCTGCAACGGCAGGGTCTTTCAGCAGACAAGATCCCATTCCCGCATCGAGCCAATCCTGGATCTTTTCAGAAAAGAGGGTGTGGTACTCGTTCTTTTCTTCATCGCTAAATGGCTCTTGATGCGTTTTCAGCCAAATTTCACGATCATTTTCCCACTGCTCCAACTTGGTTTGGGGAATCGAATCGGCTAGGCGGAAGGTCACAAAATAGGTGGTTCCTTCCTGCGTCCAGTGAGGGAGGTGGCGTTTTTCGATTTCCAGCGGCAAGCGCGGATTAAAGAAAGTAGGACAAGCGTCCCGCTTGTCCCAAGGCGGGGATGGAGACAAGCGGGACGCTTGTCCTACTTTCCAGGTCGCTTGCCCTACTTTATTGAGATACGCAATGGCGGCGGCGATGCTTTTGGCGGCGTTCGGCCCCTGAACCACGACCGGCGCGAGGAGGATTTCGAGGTTTGGAAAGCGGCGGACGAGCACCTGGATGATGTCGCGGACGGCGGCGCCGGTGGGCGAGGTCACCACGCCGATCCGGCGGGGCAGCAGGGGCAGCGGCTTTTTATGCGCGGGGTCGAAGAGTCCCTCCGCCGCGAGCTTGGCCTTGAGCTTTTCGAACTGCTCCTGGAGGTTGCCCTTGCCCGCTTCCTCCATTTTGGAGGCGATGAGCTGGTAGCGGCCGTTGGCTTCGTAGAGGCTTGGGCGGGCAAGCAGCTGCACCTGCATTCCATCCTTTGGCCGGAAGGCCACGGTGGCGTTGTCGCGTGCAAACATGGCGCACGAAACCGCCGCGCGCTCGTCTTTGAGGGTGAAGTACCAGTGGCCGCTGGAGTGGAGAGTGACGCGCGAGAGTTCGCCCTCCACCCACAGCTCGCCCAGCCCGCCTTCGAGCGCCATCCGCGCCTTGCGGTTGACCTCCGCCACCGAATAGATTTTGCGTCCGCCGTCCATGAATCCGCGAAATATCCAGCAAAGGAAGGTTTCCGGCAAGCTCCAACCCTTGGAAACATGACCCGACCCTTTTAATTCCAAAGCTCAAATGATCCTCCCTTTGTCGTTGCACTTTGAAGGGGGAACCGATAGACAGGATGGCTCATCCAGAAAGAAGAACAACCGACAACGGGAGAGAACAATGAAAACATTCAGCATGAAAACCGCGATGGCGGTATTGGTTTTTTCGGTAGCATCCTTTGCGCAGGCGCTGGAGTGGGTCGATGCCTCGACCAGCAGCAGCGTCGAGGTGGACGGGCTGCCCTGGTTCAAGGCCAACGGGGGCAAATTTATCCGCCTCCCCCTGAGCCGCCAGACCGACATCGAGAATGGGACCGATCTGAATGTGTGGGGCAACAGCCAATATCCATCCACCGCCCGGATCCGCTTCAAGACCGACTCCACCTCGCTACACCTAAAAATCGACCACGGCGGGGCGAGGCTGGCGATGTACCACATGGCTTCCATCGGAGTCAGCGGCATCGACCTCTATATCGGCGAACCGGGCAACGAATCGTTCTGGAAAGTCACCAATCCCAAACAGAGCACCGGCGAATACGAACATGTATTTTTCGATGGCATGGCTTCCGAAATGCGGGAGTTCACGCTCTACGTGCCAACCTACAGCAAACTCGTCTCCTTGAAAATCGGGATCGATGCCGGGGCAACGATCACCCGCCCCACCCCGTACGAAAAGATCAAGCCCATCGTCGTCTACGGAACCTCCATCACCCAGGGCGCCTGCTCCAGCCGCTGCTCCAACGGCTACGTGGCCCAGCTCGGGCGGCGGCTCAACTGCGATGTGGTCAACCTCGGCTTTTCCGGCAGCGGCCGCGGCGAGCCGATCATGGCGGAAATGATGCTCGATATCGACGCCTCCATCTACATCGTCGACTGCGTCGCCAACATGGATCCGACCCTGATGAACTCGCGCTACGAAAATTTCGTCAACCAGCTCCGTGCCGCCAAGCCAAACATTCCCATCGTGCTGATGACCAAGAACCACTATGCCAAGGAGATCGTGGAGGGGCCGGATTTCTACAACGCGCAGCATGAAGCACTCTTCACCACCTATTCCAACCGCTTGGCGGCAGGCGACCAGAACATCTACCTCTTCGACACCGGCGCGCTCATCCCCGCGGGCGGCGACCACCCCACCGCCGACGGCACCCACCTGACCGACGAGGGCTTCACGCGCATCGCCGATGGACTCACTCCTGTTCTGGAGCAAATCTTCCAAGGGTTGGAAGAAGCCCCGCCCACCTATCTCCTGATCGGCGACACCAACAACGTGGCCGACACCACCGGCTACGGCGCGGTGGACTATGCCTACAAGATTGCCCAAAATGCCGTCACCATCGAGCAGTTCTACTATTCCGGCGTAGGCAACGGTAATGAAGATTACTGGAATGATGGAACCCGCACGGTCGGCTGGGACGCCCCCGCCACGATGGTCACCTGGAACGAGGCCGCCAAATACTGCAACTGGCTCACCAGCGGCAGCCCCACCAACGGCGCCTACCAGTTCGACGCCGCCGGCAACACGCTCGTTGCCGTCGACCGCGCCGCCGCGCTGGCAACCTACGGAACCGTCTACGCCATCCCCACCGAGGACGAATGGTACAAGGCCGCCTACTACACCGGCAGCGGCTACTCGCTCTACCCCTTCGGAACCGACACCCCGCCGCTCGGTGGAACCAACGCCAACCCGCAGGCCAACATCAAAGAGGGAACCTACGTGAACCCCTCCCCCAACTATGCCTGGAAAGTGGGTTCCGGCGCCATGGAGCAAAACGGCACCTACGACATGGTGGGCAACGCCTTCGAGTGGGTCGAAAGCGCCGCCGACGGAACCCTCGACAATATGGCCGAGAACCGGGTCATGCGCGGCGGGTCGTGGTACTACGACAACTACTACGCCCGCTCAACCACCCGCACACCGCGCGACCCATCCGCTCCCAGCACGGCCATCGAATTCCGCCCCGTGCAGCTCGGCCTCACGCCGCTCGAATCCTGGACGGCAAACCATGGACTGAGCGGAACCAACGCCACCGCCAATGCCGACCCCGACGGCGACCGCCTCGACAACCTCGGCGAATACGGCCTTGGCGGCAATCCCACCAACCCCGCCGACCAGGGCATTCCCCCAACCTATGCCATGGACGAAGCAGGTGGAAGCAACTGGGTGACCTATGTCTATCCCAAGCGTTCCAACCTCGACAGCGGGCTGACCTACTACCTTGAAATCTCCACCAACCTTGTCGACGGCGCGTGGGTCAACGATGGCTACAGCGTGGTCGGCACCGGAACCATCGATTCCGAATTCAACGCCGTCACCAATCAGATTCCCACTGAACCCGAGCACAAAAAATTTATCCGTCTCGTTATCGAAGGGTAGCAACCCGAATATTCCAATCTCCGGAAACGGGTGAATTGTTCTGTCAGCTGGTCGATTTTTTTAGGTTCTACGCAGCTTTCTGGAATTTGCTTTTTCCCCTTCAACCATTGCCCTGCACAACTTGGCCATGAAACCTCATCGCCCGACTAGCTGTTGCAAAGTACCCCACAACCAACTGTTCACTCACCCACCGAAAAATAGATTTGCATCCTCCTGACCGGCGACGTCTATTCGAGGTGGGCGAGAATCTGCCCGAAGTCCTCTTCGTAGTGCGTGCAGAGGGATCGGGTTCCGCTATCGTCGATGTTTCCTCCGCCGATCCCGATGGGGGCGAAGCCGGCTAGGAGGATGGAGACTACGCCGGCTCCGCTGTCCTCGATCCCGACCACGCGGTGGCGCTCCTCGAACGGAATGCCCAGCCCGACGCGGGCGGTCTCGGCATAGAGCCAGGGATGCGGCTTGGGGGAGAGCTCGCCCAGCGTGCCCGGCTCGCCGGGGCGGATGGCGTGCCCGGCGGTGATGATGGCGTCGTAGAATTCGCTGGGGTCGCCCATACCGAGCGTCTTGAAGGCGTCGAGGATTTCCGGCCACGCCTTTTCGTAGAGGCCGGAGGTCACCAGCCCGATCTTCACGCCCAGATTCTTCAGCTCGCAGAGGAAATCCTTGATGCCCGGCGAGGGGGTGAACGCCCCCTTCTTTCCCCGGCCTTCCATGATTTCGTTCATCTCGTGGTGGGTGTGCCGGAAGTACCACGTCCGCGCCTCCTCGACCGTCTTCTCCGGGCAGTATTTTGCCACGCAATACTGGAGGTGCTCAGAAACCGAGTGACCTGAAACATGCGGCTCGTCGGATGCCTCGAGTCGGAAGGAGGGATTGTCCAGCAGGCTGGCGGTGGTCTTTTCGATGATCCAGATCCAGAAATGCTCGCTGTGCACCGTGGTGCCGTCGAGATCCATCAGCACGGCCTTGAGCGGACGTTCGATCTCCACGTCATGCACCGGATAGTAGGCCGGATAGCCCATGGCCGACCTGACCAGCGCCAGAGGCCGCCCCTGCTCGAAGGTCACAAACTCCACCTTGCGATCTGCGGTGGTCCTTACCGACACCACGCCGTCCGCCCCTGCCTTGAACGCCGCATCCGTTGTCCGGTTCAGCGCGATCAATCCTTCAAAATCCATATCGCTCCTAATGTTCTTCAATCGGGAACCAGGGTTTTAGGGCAAACCGGCGGTATTATAAAGCCATTATTCTGTTTGACTTTGCCCCGGTGCCGCACTAGGTTCCCGTCCCTTGTACGAACCCCAAACGACCGGGGGAGGTGAATTACGATATGGCACAGGAAACATGCGAAGTGAAAGTGCGCCGCGGCGAAAGCGTCGACCGCGCGCTGCGGCGGCTCAAGAAGGCGCTGGACAAGGAGGGCATCCTCAAGACGATGCGCTCGAAGCGTCACTACGAGAAGCCGAGCGAAAAGAAAAAGCGCTTGAAAAACTCCCGTCCTAGCCACCGCTCCTACTAGGGAGGCGGTACTCGAACGAACCAAAAAAAGCTCCCCGACCGGGGAGCTTTTTTTGGTTCTTCCTGATAATAAAATGGACGATATGGTTACCCGGTGTCC
>WFRA01000351.1 GCA_015486775.1 Kiritimatiellales bacterium
GAAGAGGATTCCTCCCGTGGAGGCGGTGGTGGAGTTGCTCTGGCTGGGTTGGCCGGGGATTGGTGGAGGGGTTCCCTCGGTGCCCTCGGTGCCGATGAAGTGCCCGCCGGTGATCACCAGATTGGTGGCATCCTGTGCGCCGAAAACCACGCCGAGGTTTCCTTCGACCGTCGCCCCGGTGGCCTTGACCGTGAAATTGGCGGCCTTGTTGGTGACGATGACATAGCCCGTTATGTGGTGGGCCAGTGTCAGGTTGGTGGTGGCACCGTAGCCGACGACCAGCGCCCCGTTGGTGCTGGTCTGCGAGGCAATGCTGGGTGCCGTTGCCAGTGCGGCATAGTCGGTTCCATAGGCCAGCCCATCCACCCAGTTGGTGGTCGCCGCATGCGAAGCGGTGCACAGAAAAAGAGCGGGCACCGCGAGGTACATCGCTCTCTTTATGCGGCTTCCGTTCCGGATTGGATGGTGCATCGTCATGGAAACCGCTCCGTGGTTTTTCAGTACGCTATTTCTGGGTCTTCTTCGGTACGAGAATGGCGTTGATGAAGCGGCCGTTGAGGCGCGGTGCTTGGTCGACGGTCGTGATGTCCACCGTGTCCTTGATCACGCGCTGCATCACCTCGAATCCAATCTCGCGGTGGGCGTTTTCCCGACCCCGGAACATGAGCGAAATCTTGACGCGGTCACCGTGCTCGATAAATTTGCGCAGGTTGCGCATCTTGGTGTCGTAGTCGTGGTCGCCCACGTTGACGCGGAATTTGACTTCCTTGAGCTTGGTCTGCACCTGATGCTTTTTCTGCTCTTTCTTCTTCTTTTCCTGGTCGTACTTGTATTTGCCGAAATCCATGATCCGGCACAGCGGCGGCTTGGCGGTGGGGGAAATCTCCACCAGATCCAATCCATACTGGTCGGAAAGCCGCAAGGCCTCCCCGGTTTTCATGATGCCCAACTGTTCGCCGTTGGGGTCGATCACGCGGATTTCCGGCACGCGGATACGGTGGTTGATCCGTGTCTGCGGCTCTCTTGACTGCCTTCCTCTGTATTGCCTGCTAATCTGAGACCTCCATGTCTACTGGGTTGCCCGCAAGACCTCTTGTTTCGTCGTGCGGTTGATAAATTGATGCTGAATGGATGTTTGATCATCCTGTTTTTGGCGAGATTGGTAATATTGAACCAGCTTGCGGGAGTTGAAAGCACACCGGCGAGAAATCGCCTCTCTTGAATTCCATACGCGTTGTAGTGTCGAATCAGTCATGGTGCATCTTCCTCGCATAGTTCCATCGGAGTAACCAAGGTGGGAACGAACAACCCAAGGCGTGTGTTGATGATGCGTATGTGCTCAAATTTATTGGCATTTGCAATATGGCTACAGTTCCAGGTTAGCAGAAAATCGCATTTATGATATGACGCTAGAGCCAGATGCAAGGCATCGCCCAAGCGTTCTTTGGGCATGAGGTGGTTGGCAAGATACACATCAATAATGTTCGCAATATCATCGGCAACTTCCAAACGCGGTACAGAACTCATTAAAGCAAGCACTTCGGCCTGGGTTTCATATTCTCCCTCTTCCAATTCGGCAATAACGCCTTCGCTGGTAACCAGACGGTAGCGCGAGGCCGACCGCTCCCACCACTGCCGAGTCCAGTGCCGTCTAGCAACCATTTCGGGTTCTTGGCGAACTTCGTAGTAGAAGCTTGGAATAGAGGTCTCTATGTATACGTTCTTCATCTCGGCATGCGTCTAGACAACCTGGGTCTTCTCTAGCTCCTCCTTTTTGAGCTGCTTGATAAAATCGTCCAAATTGCATTCGCCCTTCATGCCTTGGAGGCGATGGCGCACGGCAACCTGGCTGTTTTCCTGTTCCTTGCCGCCGATAATAAGCATATACGGCACTTTGTCCAGCTGGGCGTTCTTTACTTTTCCATTTAGTTTGCCCTGCCGGGTGTCGGTCGTGGCGCGGATTTCGGCGTTCCGAAGCTTGGAAAGAATTTCGTCGGCATAGCCGAGCTGGTCGTCGGAGAGCGGCAGAATGCGCACCTGCTCCGGAGCGAGCCAGACGGGGAAGCCACCGGCATAGTGCTCGGTGAGGATGCCAAAGAAACGCTCCAAGCTGCCGAAGAGCGCGCGGTGTACCATGTAGGGGCGGTGCGCCTCGCCGTCGTCGCCAATATATTTGAGGTCGAACCGCTCCGGCAGGTTAAAGTCGAACTGGATGGTGCTCGTCTGCCACTCGCGGCCGATCGCATCCTTCACCTTGAGGTCGATCTTCGGGCCGTAGAACGCGCCGCCGCCCTCATCGATTTCGTAGGGCAGCCCCTCGGCCTTGATGGCCGCTTCCAAGGATTGGGTGGCCTGATCCCACTGCGCGGGTTCGCCCACCGCTTTTTCGGGGCGGGTGGAGAGATAGGCTTTCACTTCAGTAAAGCCGAAGGTTTTCCAGATAAAGTTGCAGAAGCGGATCACCTCCTTCACCTCGCCCTCGATCTGATCGGTGGTGCAGAAAATATGCGCGTCGTCCTGGGTGAAGCCGCGGACGCGGAAGAGCCCGTGCAGGGTGCCGGCCTTTTCGTAGCGATAGACCGTGCCCAGTTCCGCCCAGCGCAGCGGCAGCTCGCGGTAGGAGCGCAAGCCGGATTTGTAGATTTCGATGTGGAACGGGCAGTTCATCGGCTTGATGAAATATTCCTGGCCATCCACATCCATCGGGGCATACATCCCCTCCTTGTAGAAGTCGAGATGGCCGGAGGTTTCCCACAGGTTGGCTTTGCCCACGTGCGGGGTATAAAGGATGTCGTAGCCGTTTTTGAAATGCTCGCGCTTCCAGAAATCCTCGATGGTCGAGCGGATGCGTGCGCCCTTCGGATGCCAATGCACCAGGCCGGGACCGACCTTCTCCGAAATCGAATAGAGATCCAACTCCTTCGCCAGCCGACGGTGGTCGCGCTTCTTGGCCTCTTCCACCCGCTTCATGTGGAGACGCAGCTGCTTTGGATTGGTGAAGGCCGTGCCGTAGAGGCGCTGGAGCATTGGGTTGGTTTCCAATCCCCGGAAATAGGAACCCGCCACATTCATAATCTTAAAGGTGCGCAACTTGCCCGTGCTCTCCACGTGCGGGCCGCGGCAGAGATCCAAAAAGTCGCCGCATTTGTAGAACGTGATCGCCTCGCCTTCCGGTACATCGGCCAGCCGCTCCAACTTATATTTCTGCCCCTTGAGCATCTCCTTCGCCTCGTCGCGCGAAACCTCGATGCGCTCGAAGGGCAAATCCTCTGCCACAATCTTTTGCATCTCCGCCTCGATGCGCTCGAAGTCCTCCGGCGTGATCCGCTCTTCGAGATCAAAGTCGTAGTAAAATCCATCGTCCGTCGAAGGGCCGATGTCGAGCTTTACATTATTAAACAGGCGGCACACCGCCGCCGCCATCACATGCGCCGTGGAGTGGCGCAGGATTTCCAGATCAGTCGCTTCGTTTTTCATGGTTTCGAAAGAGTCTCCCGTAAAAAAGAACCGTGAATATAGGGGGTTCGCCCAAGGCTTGTCAATTGGCTAGCGGACACGATTATGCACGGATTGAAAGGGCAAAAGCCAGCCTTCGCAACCCGCTTTCGCTCGCCGTGCAAAAAAAACAAAAATACCCCTTGCAACGGAAAACCAATCCGCTATCTTCACTCGCCTTGTCACACACAAGAAGACTGCGGGGTAGAGCAGCCCGGTAGCTCGTCAGGCTCATAACCTGAAGGTCCTTGGTTCAAATCCAAGCCCCGCTACCAATTTTAAGAGTCGGAACTTCGGTTCCGGCTCTTTTTTTCGCCCGCCGCCTTCGAGGTGGCCTCCAAGGCTTCGATCCAGCGATAACTTTCCTTTTCCTCCACGGGCAGAACGTCATGGACAGCCTTCCCGCCCGCACTTCGGCGTTCGTGATCCGGCCGCAGTTCCCTCAAAGATGTTCTGGTCGAGAAGCCCCAGCGGCGTTCCCTCTGTCGTCATGGCAAAACAGGTGTGCATCACCAGACCTTGGGAATAGATCTTGTCTATGTTCTTTCCCTTCTTCATGGAGATCTTTCCCAACCCCGTGGTCTTGGGGTGATGCGTGTAGACCAGATAGCTTGTGTCCTGAAGGGCAAGGATCGTGCGATGGTTCGCGGCGCGCGCCGCAGTCTTGGCGCGATGGGCGGCCATGATTTGCCCTACATCGACATTCCCGTTCTGGAAAAAACGATAGGCCGCTTTTGTTTCATGCCAATCCTCGCACGCTTGATTGATCGGGCTCTCCGGAGCCTCGGAAAACAAGTCGCACAATTTAACCAGCCTTGCATCCAGTCTCTTGTCTCCCAGATCCACTTCATTGAACTCATCGGATGCCCATCCCATATCACGTCTCCCTTTTTGATGTTGATTCATATTAGTAGACGTTTATAATACGTCCACTAAAACCATAAAGGAAGACGAATGAAAGCTTTGTTGCGGAAAAGGGAAACGCTGCTGCGCAGGATGAATGGCTGTTCGGAATTTCTTCGCGGCTCAATCACAAGCGTCTGTTCGACATGCAATCGAGCGACCTGCATTTGTCCGGGCAAATCGACCAAGAAGGCATACCGGCTGACCTACAAGGATGCCGGGCAGAAGACGCGAACCGTGTACATATCCCGCGCCCAGCTTCCGGCGGCCCGCAGAATGCTCGGCAACTACGCCCGGATGCGAAAATTGACCGAGGAACTGTTCGAAATCAATATCGCCATTTTCAAGCTGAAATCAAAACTCTAGCCAGTGGCCATACTTGTGGGTAATAGAAAGGTGGTGTGAAAACTGTGGAAGGGCAACCTCCCTCGGCTACTCGATCGGGTTTTGTGAGTCCACAGAGTATGCGGTTTTCCAGTCACCTCCTATTCAGATTTCAGAAATGAGCTAAGGCGGCTACGCAGCAGAAGAATTTCGGCAAAATGATTTGGGGCAAAACAATTCGATGCGGATCGGAGTTTAAATAATCATTTTGCCCATAATCGTTTTGCCTGGAATACACCTGTAGCGTTGAGGATGGTTCGCTAAGGAACGCAAAATGGCGAGAAGTGAGAACGGAAGGAACTAAAATCATCGGCTTCAAATCAACCAAGGAGTCGATGATGTTTCGCATGAACCAAAACCTGAAGGTGGTGCAGGCGGTTGGGTCGGCGGATTTGCGCAAGAGTTGAACCGAGCTTCGTATTGTTATTGCACCAAAACGGACGATCCGGCATAAATGGCGGTTCCCGTTCAAAATAGAGGCAGAACAATCATGGCAAAATCCTACTATGCAGGATCGTACAAAAACCGCGGGCGCAACCGCGGCAGGATCATCTTTATCGTTATCGTTTTGGTTCAGCTTGCAATAGTCGGCGCATATC
>WFRA01000352.1 GCA_015486775.1 Kiritimatiellales bacterium
GCGGTACGAGGTCACGGTGGCCGAATACCTGGAGTTCTGGAAAAGCCTTTCCGATCCCGCGCTCAAGGCCGGCTGCATGAGCCGCATCCAGTTCGATTCCCGCGAGCGCCGCTATGTCGATGCTTGGGACGCTTCCGGGCGGCTGCTCGACCCGCGCCTCTCCCAGGACTATCCCGTGGTGGGCATCACCCACCGGGCGGCGGAGGCCTTCTGCGCCTGGAAGAGCCGGCAGACGGGCAAGACCATCCGCCTGCCCTCCGCCCGCGAGTGGGAAAAGGCGGCCCGCGGCGTCGATGGCCGGCGGTATGTCTGGGGGAACGGGCTGGATCGCGATTTTGCGCTCACCAAATACAACCGGCGGGCCAAGAAAAAATATCCCTATTGGGCGCCCCCTGGAAAATTTAAATTGACCGATGTCTCGGTCTACAACGTGTTCGACATGGCCGGAAACGTCCGCGAGATGACCTCCACGCCTTTCCCGAACTCGGAAGCCGGGGGCGAGACCTTCTACCAGATCAAGGGCGGCAGCGGCTCCACCCCGGACGTGTTCCTGCCCTGCTCCTACGCCTCCGACACCCCCGTTGCCCCCTCCGATATCGGCTTCCGGTATGTGCAGGAAATCCCCGCAAAATAGCCGGACGGAAGGAGCGTGGATGAATCTCGAAGCCCGAACCGTTGCTGCCATGATCCGGATATACTGCCGCGACCTCCACGGCTCGGATGCGGATCTGTGCGACGAATGCGCCCGGTTGCTCGGCTATGCGCAGGAGCGGATCTCCAACTGCGCGTTCGGGGAGGACAAGCCGGTCTGCAACCACTGCCATGTGCACTGCTTCTCGCCTGAAATGCGTGCCCGCATCCAGACCGTCATGCGCCACGCCGGGCCGCGGATGCCCTGGCGGCATCCCGTCCTGGCGATCCGCCACCTGCTCCGCTCCCGGAAGAGATAGGATGGGTGCGGCAATTATCTCGCTTCGTCGGCTCGCGGCTTCCAGACCTTGACGGT
The DNA here is from genome assembly GCA_015486775.1 of Kiritimatiellales bacterium. GTDB lineage: Bacteria > Verrucomicrobiota > Kiritimatiellia > Kiritimatiellales > Pontiellaceae > Pontiella. The sequence continues at coordinate 1,007 of WFRA01000352.1, forward strand.
TTTTCGTTCCCGACCCCATTCGAGGGCCTTGCGGTGAGAGGGGAAGTGGAGGTCGATGTGCATGCCCTTGATGCCGCCGCCGATGTCCTCGACGCGCCCCCATCCGTAGCCGGGGATGTACATGATGGTGCCGAAGGGGTAGTAGCGGGTGTCGGCCGCGATGGTGCCCCATCCCGCTTCGGTGCCGGTGGCGGTGATGCCGACCGCCTTGGGTTTGCCCTTGTCGGGGCCGGAGGCGACCACGGGCTGGAACTTCCAGTTGCGCTTCCAGCCACAGCATTTGCCGCAGTTGCAGTAGCCGGTGGTCTCCATGTTGACGATCTCCGGCTTCTGGTCGCGCGGGATGCGGTATTTTTTTCCGCCCGTCGCGCATCCGCTCAATGCGATGGTCGCTAAGATAGGCAGAATGATTTTTAGGCAGGAGAGTCCAAGGCTAGGGCGGCTGGGGAAATTATTTTGCCTAAAAATCATTCTGCCTCTCTTTTTTATGCCGTGGTTCATGACACTTCTCCCGACCAGATGGTCTCTATTCCGTTTTTGGTTCGAAGCAGCAGCTCGCCGTGGTTGCCGAAGCCGGCGAGGGCGCCGCTTTTTTTCAGGCCGCCGTCGTGGACCGCCAACGGTTTGCCGACCGGGCCGGCCTGCTGCGTCCAGGTTTTCCGGAGGTTGGAAAAACCGCCCCGCTTCCATTCGCCGATCCAGTATTCCAAGGGCTGGAAAAGGGCTTCGAGGGTCTGGGCGATGTCGCGGGGCTTCCCGCTTTCGATCAGCATCGAGGTGGCGGGGCGGTCGATGGCGCCCGCCTCTTCGCCGGTCATGTTCACGTTGAGGCCGATGCCCACGACGATGCCGGCGGGTTCAACCCGTTCAGAGAGGATGCCGCAGATTTTTTTTTCGCCCACCAGCACGTCGTTGGGCCATTTGGGGGCGGAGAGGATGCCGGTGCTGCGCAGCAGGTCGTTGACGGCCAGGGCGGCGGCCATGGAGAGGGAGGGCACGGTCTCCAGCTCGGTGCCGGTCCGGACAAAGAGGGAGAAGCAGAGATCCTGGCCGGGGGTGGAGATCCACTTGCGATCCTGCCGCCCGCGCCCGGCGGTCTGTTCGCGCGCCGCAACGACGAAACCTTCCCGGGGTTCCCCGTCGCACAGGAAGAGTTCCCGCATGGTGGCATTGGTGGATGCAAGTCTGTCGAACCATTCTACCTGAAATTTCACGCTGGATTCTTCCTCTCTCTCGGCGGGGCTTGTTTGGCGGAATGCTAAAGAAAGCCCGTTTTTCCACTCGCTATGGGAACGCGAGTTCCGTATACAAGCCACTCAATTTTCAACACCTACGGGAGACTATAGACGATGGATCTTTTGATGCAAGGAATTGTCCTGATGGTAATCGGCATGGCGACGGTGTTCGCCTTTCTAGTCCTACTGATTCTGGCAATGAACGGCTCGGCGGCGTTTTTTAGGAAATACGCCCACCTTTTCCCGGAAGAGGCACCGACCCCCGCCAAGGCGGCACCCGCCGTAGCAGATCCCGGTGCCGAAATCGCGGTGGCCCTCGCCGCCATCAAGGCCAAGCGCGGCTGAACTATCTAGATATTCAATAAAGGAGAAACATCGTGGCTAAGAAAACCATCCATATCATGAACACCGCGTTCCGCGACGGCTTCCAGTCCGTCTATGGCGCACGCGTACTGACCGAAGATTTCCTGCCGGCCGTCAAGGCCTGCGTCGAGGCGGGGCAGACCCACTTCGAGGCCGGGGGCGGTGCCCGTTTCCAGGCGCCCTTCTTCTACTGCAACGAGTCCGCCTTCGACATGATGGACAAGTTCCGCGCGGCCGCCGGCCCCGATGCCGACCTGCAGACCCTCGCCCGCGGCATCAACGTGGTGGGGCTCGATTCGCAGTCGCGCGACATCATCGACCTGCACGCCAAGATGTTCGCCAAGCACGGCATCACCACCATCCGCAACTTCGACGCCCTCAACGACGTCAACAACCTCATCGACTCCGGCAAATCCATTACCAACGCCGGGCTGAACCACGAAGTGGTCGTGACTATGATGGAGCTACCCCCCGGCTGCGAAGGCGCCCACACCGTCGAGTTCTACCAAAAGACCCTCCAGGATATTCTCGATGCGGGCATCCCGTTCAGCAGCGTTTGCTTCAAGGACGCTTCCGGAACCTCCACCCCGAAGAAGGTCTACGAAACCATCCAGATGGCCCGCAAGATGCTCCCGGCCGATACCAAGCTGGTTTTCCACTCGCACGAAACCGCCGGCATCGGAACCGTCGGCTACATCGCCGCCATCAAGGCCGGTGCCGACCAGGTCGACTGCTCCATGTCGCCCGCCTCCGGCGGCACCTGCCAGCCGGACGTCGCCACCCTCTGGCACGCCCTGCGCGGCGAGGACTATGAACTCGATATCGACATCGACAAGATGATGGTTGCCGAGAGCGTCTTCAAGGAGTGCATGGCCGACTATTTCGTCCCGCCGGAAGCCAAGGCCGTCGAGCCGATGATCCCGTGGTCGCCCATGCCCGGCGGCGCGCTGACCGCCAACACGCAGATGATGCGCGACAACAACATGATGGACAAATACGAGGAGTGCATCCACGCCATGGGCGAGGTCGTCCGCCGCGGCGGATTCGGCACTTCCGTGACCCCCGTCTCGCAATTCTACTTCCAGCAGGCGTTCAACAACGTCATCTTCGGCCCGTGGGAAAAGATTGCCGAAGGCTACGGCAAGATGGTGCTGGGCTACTTCGGCAAGACCC
>WFRA01000353.1 GCA_015486775.1 Kiritimatiellales bacterium
ACGTGATGGACGCCTGCGCCGCCGCCGGGGTGAAGAACCTGAGCTTCTCCAAGGCCATGTAGCGCCACCCTCCAGACCCCGGAAGAAAAGCGCCCCGCCTCGGGGCGTTTTTTTTGTTTTCGGGCGTTGACTCGATTTGGGCGGATGGGTATACATGACGGCCTTTTACCGCACCCGTGGTGAAATTGGTAGACACGCAAGATTCAGGTTCTTGTGCCGGCAACGGCGTGATGGTTCGACTCCATTCGGGTGCACCACTTTTGGCCTCGCTTTTCGAAGCGGGGCCTTTTAGCTTCCCCGGTTTGGCTGGAGGAGGAAATTGATGGATGCCCAGACAGATAGACCCGCCGATACCGTGGTGGTGCTCGACTTCGAGACCACGGGGTTGTCACCGAACCAGGGCGACCGCGCCATCGAGATCGGCGCCGTACTGGTGGAGCAGGGGAAGGTGGTGGCGCGTTTCCAGGAGCTGATGAATCCCGGTTTCCGGATCAGTAGCTTTATCGCAAGCTATACCGGTATCACCAATTCCATGCTGCGGAACGCCCCGCCGTGCGGCGAGGTGATGGATCGGTTTGCCGACTTTATTGGCGACCACGCTCTGGTGGCGCACAATGCTTCGTTTGATTCCCGCTTTCTCGACGCGGAGCTGCAACAGATTGGCCGCACCCGTTCCGGCGCCTTTGCCTGTTCGATGCTGGTTGCGCGGCGGCTGTACCAAACGGCTCCGAACCATAAGCTCGGCAGTCTGGTCGAGTTCAAGCGGATTCCCACCGACGGCGTTTTCCACCGGGCGCTGGCCGACAGCGAAATGACGGCCAAACTTTGGTTGGTCATGCTCGAAGAGCTTCGGGGCGAGCACGGCATCGATCCGGTCTCCTTCCCGTTCATGCAGAAGCTTTCCCGCACCGCCAAGGGCGCGGTGCCCCGGCTGCTGGAAAGAGCCGCCCGCTAACCCGCCGCCTTGCTACATGTCGAGCACGGTTTCGGGATAGACCTGGCCGTCGGTGCCGATCTTGAAGACATAGATGAGGCCGGGGCGGAGGCGCTTGTAGACGGCGTTGCCGTAGATCGCCTTGATGCCGTGGTCGCGGAGGGCTTCGGGGTCGTTGGCGAGGTTCCAGATGGCTTCCCAGAACATTTGCCGCTCGGGGAGCCTGAGCTCGCGCAGGAGCCCGGCGTAGCGCTCGGGGCTCGTGCCGGGGGTTTCGATGGGAAAGCCTTCGGAGGGTTTTTGGTTTTCGCCGTAGACCCGCCGCCAGAGATAGAGCGACCGGGCCTGGCCGTCCATCACCGCCTGGTCGGAAAAGGTGACGACGAGGGTGTCGAAGTGGACGATGTCGCCTTCGATCTCGTACTCCTTCTCCAGCACCTTTTTGAGCATGTCGCCGCGCGCGGTCTCGACAAAGCGCAACGTGGTGTAGAGCTGGTCGTCGCGGGTCTCCTGCCGGAGCACTTTTGCGAAGCCGATCTGGTCTTCGTGTACGAGGGTGGAGATGGCGGCCTTGAGCTTTTGGTTGTCGCCCAGCAGGTCGTGGACGGTCTTGGTTCCGTAGAAGAGGGTGCCGCCCACTAGAGCGAGTACGGCCAGGGCCAGCGTGGTGGTGATGAACGTAAAGATGCGCTTCATGGGGATCAGGAAAGTTCCAGGGGTTGGAAGTCGCGGTCGAGGCGGATGCCGCGGGAATCGAGATGGACCATCGCCGGGCCGGCACCGTCCTTGTGGGCACCGAGGGTGTAGTAGGTCGTGCCGTCGATCTGCTGGAGGTCGTCGGCGTGGCGGTGGCCCTGGAAAACCGCCTTGACCTTCCCCGAGCGGCGGATCACCTCGCGCACGGCGGCATGGTTGCCGACGGAATACCGGCCGGGAACGTCGATCCGCTGGTGGGAAAAGAGCACCACCGGATCTCGAGCCGCGGCCAGCCGCCCTTCGAGCCATTCCAGCTGCCCGCCGGGGACGAAAGCCTCTTCCCAGCGAAAGTTGCCATGGTCGTATTCCGTTCCGTCGGGCGAAAAATTCCCGTCGATCCCGACCAGGGCGACCCCGTTTTCCTCCAGATAGAAGGTCGGTTTCGTGTCGGGGTGATCCAATGCCTGGAAAAACATGGGCTTGGAGAGGTGGTCGAGATCGTGGTTGCCGGGCATGTAGCGGACGGCGCCACGGAAGGAGGCGCAGAGCGCCGCAACCTCGCGCAGCAGCCGTTCGGCGTTCATCTCGGAGTCGGCATCGACCAGGTCGCCCATCACCACCAGCCGGTCGGCCCGCCCCTGGTTGAGCAGGGCCACCGACTCGTACAGGCGGTTTAGCGCCTGGTAGCGGCCGTCGTAGTGCAGGTCGTTGATTATCCCGATTCTTGGCGCCTCCCTTTCCATGCCCCGTACGTTAGGGCACCGCGCAGTTGGAGGCAATGCGAATTATATATTGAACTCCCGGCTCAAAAGAGGTTGGATGGGTCGCACGATGCCTGAAGCAATTTCCATCCTTGCCGCGACCGCCGCCACCATCGGGTTTTTCCACACCCTGTTCGGGCCGGATCACTACCTGCCCTTCATCGTGCTGGGCAAGGCGCGCAGTTGGAGCGTATCCAAGACCATGTGGATCACCTTTCTGTGCGGTCTGGGGCATGTGCTCAGCTCGGTGGTGCTCGGACTGTTGGGCGTGGCCTTCGGCATGGCACTCGGCAGGCTGGAGGCCTTCGAGGCCTTCCGCGGCAATCTGGCCGCCCGCGCGCTGATCATCTTTGGTTTCACCTACTGCGTCTGGGGCATCCACCGCGCCTTCAAAAGCCATTCGCACGGGCACTCCCATCCGCACGGAACCGTGGGAGCCGTCACCCCCTGGGTGCTCTTCACCATCTTTGTGCTCGGCCCCTGCGAACCGCTGATTCCGCTGGTGATGTATCCCGCCGCCGAACACAGCATTTCCGGAACGGTCATTGTGGCGGGCGTCTTTTCGGTCGTCACCGTGGCGACCATGATGACGGTGGTGCTGGTCTCCATCTGGGGGATCAGCCTCGTGAAGCTCGGGGTCGTCGAGCGCTTCAGCCACGCCCTTGCCGGTGCCGCCATCTGCCTTTCCGGTCTGGCGATCGAGCTTCTCGGGCTATAGGCACAAAAAAGCCCGCTCGGTGGCGGGCTTTGTTGTTCGCGGCGCGGCGGTTTGCCTACGATGCGATCTTGCGCAGGTTGTTCGCGGCATTGGTCTTGCGGCGAACGGCCGTGTTTTTCTTGATCACCCCGACCTTGGCTGCTTTGTCGAGCACCGAGCTGTAGGTGCGGAAAGCCGCTTCGCCTGCTTCGGTATTCTTGGCTTCGAGAGCCTCCATCATGCTGCGGCGAGCGTTTTTGATGCGCGTGCGCACCTGCTGGTTGCGGTCGTGGCGCACCACGTTCTGGCGCATTCTCTTCTTGGCGCTTTTCAGATTCGGCATAAAAATAAACTCCGTTTGGTCAAATTAGTTTCCAATCCTTGGAAAAGAAGCAACGGATAATAGCGGGGGCGGGCATGAAGTCAACCTGCAAATCCGCAATTTTATCGCGTCATTTATTCCAAAACATCCTGCCCTGTAGGTTTTTTAGCCGATTCCATGATCCAAGTGGAGCATACAGGGCAGGGTGTTTATCAGAATATTTTTTTAAATTATTACTAACGCGGCTACGCAGCAGATGGACATATCGCTCTTCGGGCAGGCTTTCCTGCTTCGCACACCGGTGCGATCGGTCGGTAGGATGAGGCTCTGCCTCGTCTTGTGCCGCACGGGAAAGTCGAAGCAGAGGTTGCCTGTCGGCTCGCTTCGCGTCAACTTCAGACTTCCTGATCCGGCAGGAAAATGACTTGGCACATCTGGCGTTTTTCACGCCAGTTCAAAAACCATTTCCATTCCGGTTTCAGGATGCCGGAAGTTCAGCCCGGTGAGTTCGGCGAGCAGGGCTGCGATGGCTTTGTCATGTGCCGGGCTGGCCATCCGATGGATTCGGATGAGAAGACGGTTGCCCTGTTCGTCAGGTTCGATGTCCGCCGCAGAGACGAAGAGTTCGCGGATGAGGGCGCGGGCATCGGCTTCTTTCCCCAGATGCGGGCGCAGGAGTCCGACGAGTGCGGTTTCGGCGCGGTAGGCGATCATCTTGACGGTGTCGGTGAGCATCTTGGAGACGGGGAGCAGCTCTTGCGGACGCTGGTCTTCGGGGAGCGTGTCGATGCGCACTTTTCGTTTGGTTTCCCGCCGTTGGGCGCGTAGTTCGTTGGTGTCGGCTTCGAGCTGTTCGATGTCTTGATGGAGTTCGGCTTGTTTCTGCATTCCCGCAGGATCGTCGTCGAGGGATTGTTTCCCGAGCTCGGCGTGGAGCTTGCGGATTTTGCGCAGGTTGCCCCGGACGGCTTTGTCGAGGGTGCGCCAGACGGGGTTGACGACCTCCGTTGTGCCAGGAAGCTCCTGACTCCCATATTCCACAAGTCCATCAATGTCATAGTGTTCCATCATGTAGCCAAAAAAGTTTTCCTGGCACCATCTGGAGAACATGCGCCCGGCAAGGACGGGGCTCGACAGGCTGCGGGCGGTGGTGATGATCGCGGTTTGGTGCCCGGTATCGGTTAACCGGCGCACTTCGGTAACGGGGATGGAGGCCTTGCCGGCGGAGAGGGTGGCCTGCCGGGTGGCGAGTTTCATTTTCGTGGAGCCCCCGCCCGGAACGGGGACATCCACTTCTTTGAACTCGCTTTCCGGCCACTTGTCCTTGACGTTCTTGCGGTAGGTGATGGCTCCGATGCGCTGTTTCCAGAGTTTGGAAAGCAGGCTGTGGGAGGAGCCTTCGCGGTCGAAGACGATGACGAAGCGGTGCAGCAGCGGATCGGCGTCGAGCTCCTGTTGCGATGGCTGCTGCGGAACGGTGGCCAGCAGGTCGGGGACGATGTCGTTGAGCAGCGCTGCCGAAAGTCCGTCGGTTACGGTTTTGGAGACCACGAAGAAGGGGCGTCCGATCGCATCGTTCACCCAATAGTCGGTCGTCCCCCGCAGGCAAAGGCGCTCGCGCGACACGAAACGCCGGGGCAACAATGCGCCGTCGCCGTGATAGACACGCACGTGCCCGTCCACATAGAGATAGCCCGCTTCCGCCGGGTCGGCCTCCATCCAGGCGCTGGAAAGTTCCTTCATCCATTCGCTGACGGTTCCGTCCGCCCCCATCCGCGAGATCTTCTCGCGCAGGGTTCGCACTTCCGGAACCCGGTCGAGGCCGATCACCTTGCCCAACTCGCCGGGCGGGAGATGGCGAAGCCCCTCCGGCCGGCGGATCCGCGCCAAGGCCATGAAGCCGAGAACCGTGAGGATATGCATGGCGCTGTAGAATCCTGCAGGCAAGCAGAGGTGCTTGCCCAATCCGCTGAACAAGCCGTTGCCGCATAGGGCAGGGAGTCCGGCCAGCACACCGCCGAAGGGCACATCCCGGCAACGTTCAAACCGCCCGGTGGTGCTCTGGACGAGTCCCATCGCCGCCTCCACCCGCTCGTCGGCCCTCGTGCATGCCGTTCCCAGCCCCTGCGCCGCCTGCGCGTCCAACCGGCTGCGTTGAGATTTCGTTGTGCCCGCATCCTCCATGGGTGGCCGATCCAATCCTTCCGGACGGGCGACCCGCCCGCTGCCGACGGCCTTGCGCAAGGTCGATTCCTTCACGCCCGCCTCGCGGGCCGCCGCCGCGACCGAAGCACCGAGGCGAAGCAGCCCCTCGCATTCCGCGATCTTCTCCGGGGTCATCACCGCGCCCCCGCGAACCGCACGCGGGGCGAAAAACGACGAAGCCCCCTGTTCGGCCAGCTGCCGTGTCCAGTTCATGAGCGTTCGTCGAGGGATGCCCAGAGGCGACCGGGTTATTTCGCAGGAGCGCACATGGGAGTTGCCGATGAGCGAAGCAATCGCGAAACGTTGCGCACCGGCATCGCCTATTGGATGGGAAAAGTAGTTGTCCGGCCCGACGAAATACGTCCGCACACCCTCCTTGTCAAGGATACTCAAGCTCGGTCCGATTCGGATTGCGCCCTCGGGGAATCCCTGTAAAAGTAGTTGCGGCATGGTGGAACCTCTTCGGGTTTGGATCCCTCGCGGGATGCTTGTTCACCCCGGAGAATCCACCATGCCATGGCTCCTGTCACGCTCAGGAATGTGCCAATTCATTTTCCGGAAAACATCCCTAATTCCCGCCCCGGATCAGGAAGTCTGAAATTACAACGAAAAGGATGCTCAGAGGCACCTTAACCGGATAAATCGGCAGAGACTATACTCCGCCTTTCACGAAGTGACTTTTTATAAATGACTTAACTCACGATGGTTGCAATGCGGTCAACCGAATTTTGCGATAATAGTTTTCATCCGTTTAAGGTATACGCAGATCTCGGTGAAATGCTTCCCGACGGAGTGTTTAAAGATCGATCGATTTGCGCTTCGGCGTGGTTCCTGTTCCGTTCCTTTTCGCCTTGTGTTCCCTGCGCCTTTTTGCGGCCATTAAATTCCTCACCCCCGACCTATTTTTTTTCGGGGAGCACGCGGTAGCGGCGCGGTGGCCGGTTCGGATCGACGCGATCCTGGGCGTTCAGCGGCTTGCCGGTTCCGCGCAGGCGGTTGGCTTGCGGCAGGATTCTCCAATCACTGGAAGGGTTGTCTTGGTAGAATATCGTGTAGACATAGTCCGGCTCGGAATCCCACTGCATGGTTGTGACG
>WFRA01000354.1 GCA_015486775.1 Kiritimatiellales bacterium
GACGAGGCGTTTTTTGATGTATGCACCCATCTCCCGCGAATTCTCGACCAGGTTTTCCTTTTCGAAAATATCGAGCACGGCCGTGACCGCAGCACTGGAAACCGGATTGCCGCCATAGGTGCTACTCATCTCACCTTTGGAGAGGCAACCAAATATTTCGCTGGTCGAGCAGATTGCCGAAACAGATACGCCGCTACCGATCCCTTTGCCCAGAGTCAGCAAGTCGGGTTGCAGATCCTCGTGGTCGGCTGCCCACATTTTTCCAGTACGTCCATATGAAGCCTGAACTTCGTCCAATGTGAAGAGGATTCCCTTTTCGCGAGCCCATTCGCGCAGCTTTTTCAGCCAGCCCTTGGGCGGGAAAACAAACCCGCCAGCCCCCTGGTAGGGCTCCACGATCAAGCCTGCTAGTGACCCGGTCGAGTTGGTTGCAATGATGTATTCGAGATGATCGAAATATTTTCCAAAGTCTGGAACACCGTCGCACAAGCCCAGCGGATCGCGGTAAGGATCGGGGTAGGGCGCGCGGATTACGCCTGGAATGGTGGGGCCGTAGTTGCGTTTTGGACCACCCAGCCCACCCACGGAAGCGGCTCCCGGGGTACGCCCATGAAATCCACCGCTGAAGCTGAGGATTTCATACTTGCCGGTGTAGCGCTTCATCAGGCGCAGAGCTCCTTCAACCGCCTCCGAACCGGTCGAAAGGAAGAAGCATTTATCGAGCGGCCTGGGCAGGGCCTTAACCAGCCGCTCCGCCGCTTCGATGCGGTAGGGGGTGGGGCACTCATAGTTGTTGAGCAAGTCCTCGCTGGCTCGCTGCGTTGCCTTCACCAAGTGCGGGTGGCAATGCCCGACATTGGTCACCAGCACACCGGAAGTCCAGTCGATGAACACATTCCCGTCGACATCGTTGACCAAGCAACCCTTGGCCGATTCCCAAACCAACTGCGCCTGATATCCCGTTACATCGGCCTCGTTTCGATGCCACTTTTCAAGCAGTTCCGCGCTCTTTGGCCCTGGAATCTGTGTTTTTATTTGAACCTGTCCCATTACTTCTCTCCTATTAAAATCCAAAATTTGTTTAGTGCTTCGATGTTCGGATTTAAATGCGGCAGTGTCGCACTATCTCCGGATTTTATTGACCACGCATCGAGCATCACGTCCGGCGCATCCAGCAAGGATATCGTCGAGAATGCTCTTCCGTATTTCCCATCCGGCCTCTTCCGAGGCCCAGCCGATGTGGGGTGTCAGAACAATATTGTCCAACCCAAACAGCACGAAGTCCGGCGGGGGCGGCTCGACGTCGTAGACATCGATTCCGGCTGCCGCGATTTTCTTGTTCCGCAAGGCGTCCGCCAAGGCGTCCGCATCCACCATGCCGCCGCGCGAGGTATTCACCACGCAGGCCGTCGGCTTCATCAGCGAGAGCGTCTCGGCATTCACGATGTGGTGCGTGTCCTCCTTGAGCGGGGTGTGCACCGTAATCAGGTCGGATTCCCGAAACAGGGTTTCCTTGTCTACCCACTCAATACCCTGCATGGCCGCTTTGCGCTTTTCCGACAAATAGGGATCACAACCGATAATCCGGAATCCGAACGACTGCATCTTGCGAACCACATGCGATCCGATCCGGCCAACCCCCAGCACGCCCAGTGTTTTTCCCTCCATGCGGTAGATCGGAAACTGGTCGCTGAAATCCCATTCGCCGGCGGCGCTGGATTCGTCCAGCGTTTTACGACTCTGGTATCCTTTCCGAGCGCAAGCAAAGAGCAAGGAAATGGCATGTTCGGCCACATCGATCTGGCAGTAGTCCGGCTGGTAGGCAAACTGGATGCCGTGCCTTGTGCAGGCCTCCACATCTACGTTGTCGTACCCGATGCCATGCCGGATGATCAACTTGCACTTTTCAAGACGGCTAATCAGCGACTCTGGAAACTTGACCATGTTCACCACGATCACATCCGCATCCCGAACCTTTTCGAGCACCTCTTCTTCCGGGCGGAACTTGAGTTGGCATACCTCGAAATCAATTCCCTCTTTTTGGAGCGCCTCGGCCTCCCAATTCATATCCGCTTCGATATAGTCCGTTACCACGACTTTCATGCAATTCCCTCCGATTAAAATCTAAATTATCATTCGCGTGATTCGTGCAATTCGTGATCCCATTCCCTTTAGTGTTTTATTGATCGCAAATTTCGCGAATCGCACGAATTCTGTTCCCAGTTTTTGAGCCACGCCTTCCTTGTTCAATATTCTGCGGTTCAAGGTTGTTGCGCGGCCGCAGAGACCTCGATCCATTTGTTTTGTTCAGCCGATTCATAAATTGCATCCACGGTCCGGAGAACCGAAACCGCATCCTTTGCCGTAATGCCGGGATCTCTGTCTTGCCGAATGGCATCTAGGAAATCCTCCACATAATCCCTCCCCATGACGCCGGAATAGCCGGGAACCGGATCTAGCTGGAAGGAAAGTATCCGGCTGGGTCCATCCTCCATTTTCGGAGAACTGCTGTAGAGTTCAAGCGTATCGGTATTTCCTGCCCCGCCTTGCTCCCCCTCGTAGCGGGGACTGTAGCTCAAGACCCCTTCGGTTCCGCGAAGGGCGATGTAGAGATCGCGTCCACAGGGATAGGAATCCGGAACAATATAGCTGGTCGTCAGAACCCCAGCCGCACCGGATGCATATTTCATCAGCACCAGCGAGCTGTCCTCAATGTCGTATTTGTCGGAAGAGTGCAGGTTTGTGGCGCAGACTTCGGTTGCCGTCTCGCCCGTCAGATGGCTGATCAAATCGAGCCAGTGCACCCCGAGGTTGTACATCGGTCCGCCGCCCGACTTTTCCTTTTCCAGCATCCAGGCCGAGTGGCCGACAATATACCGATCGACCCGCCCCGCCGAGAGACGCGCCTCGACCGAAACCAGTTTGCCGATCAACCCCTCCGAAAGGATCTCCTTCATCGCCTTCACCACCGGGTGGTATCGCCAGCAATATCCCGTCGTCAGTTTGACCCCGTTTTCCGTCGCGGCCGCAGCGATCTGCCGAACCCCCTCCACCGTATTCGAAACCGGCTTCTCAATCATCAGGTGCAACCCGCTCCGGGCACACTTGACCGCCGCCCCGGCACAATCCGAATGCGGCAGAAAGACCACCGCCAGATCCAACTCTTCTTCCGCAAGCATTCGATCCAGATCCGTATAGCCCTTCAGATCGAACTCATCGCAAAATGTCTTCAACAAATCGGCATCCGGATCGTAGACACAGACAATGTCCGTATTCTCGCTGTTCTGGAAAAGCGTTAGATAGCCCCGCGGATGCAGATGCTGCAGGCCGATGATCGCCCCTTTTATAAATTCCCGTTCTTTAGGCATAGCCAGTCTCTATTTTTCGGCAACAACCGGATTGACCAGTGTTCCCACCCTTTCGATTTCCACACGGACTGTGCTTCCCGGGCGCATCAGTTTGCGCGGCTCGCGGAACCAGCCCACACCTTCCGGGGTGCCGGTCAGGATTACCGTACCCGCCAGCAGCGTCGTTCCCTGCGAGAGAAAACTGATCAGCTCCGCAACGCCACGAATCATCAGCTTCGTGCTGGACTCCTGAACGGTTTCGCCGTCGAGTACCGTCTTGATTTTCAAGTCGGTGGGGTCGCCAACCTCGTCTGGGGTCACCAAGAAGGGTCCCATCGGCGCAAACGTATCGAAGCTCTTGCCGCGGATCCATTGTCCGCCGCCGCGCTCCAGCTGCCAGATGCGGGCGGAAACATCGTTGGCCACCATGTAGCCCGCAATGCGTTCCAGCGCCTCTTCTTCAGAGACATTGTGGCAATCCTGCGACAGCACAACCGCCAGTTCGCCCTCATAGTCCACCTCGTCGGCACAGACCGATGGAATCACCACCGGGCATTCATGGCCCGTCGCTGCCGCCGGGTTTTTCATGAAAACCACCGGCTCCGGCTGCTCCTCCAAATTGCACTCTTCGATGTGGGCTCGGTAGCTTGCCGCCACGCAAACCAGCGCACGCGGATCGACCGGGGCAAGAAAATGTTCTGCCTTCACGACCTCGTCCGTCATCTTCAGATCCGGGTCAATCAGCGATGCCCCCTCGCACCGCATCAGTTTCCCGCCAACCTCCGCAACCAGTATTTCCTCTCTCGACTCGCTAAGCACCCTTGCAAACTTCATGACTTTCTCCCTTTTAAAGCACTCAAAGGGGAAATGTAACTAATCGTTTACCTTGTCGCAAGCCGGAATTCACGGAAAATCCAACCCGGCAGATGGATGACCAGAAGAACGAGCCATCAGGCCTTTATCCCGTTCAGGATCATATCGGCCACGGCCTTGCTGGCGCATTCGAGCACCTTGGGATCCGCCAGATCCAAGCCTAATGCCCGCGAGAGGGTGAAGCGGTTTGAATAGTAAACCATGCAGTTGCCGATCAGGCTGATCAGCAGGAAACGCGAATCGATCTCCTTGCGGATCGTTCCCTTCTTCTGTCCGGCGCAAACCACTTCGACCAGCCGTTCCATCAGAGGGCTTTTGCTGAGTTGGACTTCCATGGCATCCAAGCTGCGACCCTTGTTCAGGTTTTCCCAAAGAATCAGGTGGACGAACTCCGGGTTGGCTTGGAGGAACGAAAAGTAGGCGGAGACTAAGTCCTCCACCACCTTCCCGATCGGGTCGTCCGGGAGCAGGGTCTTGGCCTCCAGCGTCTCCAGTTTGCGGTATTCGGCCGACAGTGCCTCCTGATACAACCTTTCCTTGCTTCCAAAATAGTGGTAGACCATGCGCTTGTTGATCTGTGCATCCGTTACGACTTCGTCCAAGCTGGTTCCGGCAAACCCATTTTCGGCAAAGAGCCGGATGGCGGTATCAAGTAGCCGTTGCCTGGCTTTTTCGCCTTTGGCGGTAAATGTTTTCATGGAACTTAAAATAACCGTGGCCGAGCAAAAGACAAGGCCATTTTTCGTCGTTCAACCTCTGGAAAAATGCAAAAAAGCATTGCCAGCGAACCCGCTTATAACTATTAAGTTACTTTTGATTGAAAAACACCCGCCACCCCAGAATACACGTGATGAAAAACTGCTCATCTAAATTCGCTCTTATTGGACTCGACACCTCGCACGCTCCGGCCTTTACCCGGATGCTCAACGATCCCGCTGATCCCCACTACCTGCCGGGCGGGGAGGTGGTTAAGGCCTGGCCGGGCGGCTCGCCTGACTTTGAGCTGAGCTGGTCGCGGGTCGGACAGTTTACCGACGAGGTGCGGCGGCAGGGCGTGGCCATCTGCGACTCCATCGAAGAGGCTGCGGAAGGCTGCGATGCCATCCTTCTGGAGAGCGCCGACGGGCGGGTTCATCTGGAACAATTCAGGAAGCTGGTTCCCTTCGGTAAACCGGTCTTTATCGACAAACCTCTGGCCTGCTCGCTCGCCGAAGCGGAGGAGATTGCGCGGCTGGCCGCCGAGCACGGTATTCCCGTAATGAGTAGCTCGTCGCTTCGCTACCTGCAGGGGCTTCCAGAAACCGTGGCGAAGCATCGCGAGCAGATCACCGGGGTCGAGCTGCGCGGCCCGCTCGCCTTCCAGAAAACCCAGACGGGCTATTTCTGGTACGGCATGCACACGATAGAAATGATGTTTGCCATTCTCGGCTCGGGCTTCCAATCCCTGGAACTCCACTGCGCAGGCGATGCGGATCGGATCGCGGCCACCTGGCCCGGCGGCATCGAAGGAAAGATGGAACTAGTGAAGGATAAAGTCCCCTTTTCCGGCACCCTGATTTGCGGCGACCGACGCATCCACCTGCCC
>WFRA01000355.1 GCA_015486775.1 Kiritimatiellales bacterium
GAGCCTGGGCGGGTCCTCGAAGCTGCGGTGGACCACCTTGGCGGTGCCGGGAAAGAGCGGGCAGGTTTCGTGGGCGTGGTCGCAAACGGTAACGACATAGTCGAGATCCAGATCCATGAACTCGTCGAGGTGCTGCGACTTCTGGCCGGAAATATCCACCCCCGCCTCGGCCATCACCTTGACGGCATTGGGGTTGAGTCCGTGGGTTTCGAGCCCGGCGGAATAGACCTCGAATTCATCGCCCTTCAGCGCGCGCGTCCAGCCCTCGGCCATCTGCGAGCGGCAGGAATTGCCGGTGCAGAGATACAACAGTTTTATTTTTTTGCCCATTACCTATCTCCTTTGCATCCAACCACGAAACACACCAAATACATAAAACGGGATTGGACTGTTTTCGATCACGAATTCCGCGAATCACGCGAATCTGGAACTTCCCTTAATTCGCGCAATTAGCGTGATTCGTGATCCGACTCCTTTTCATATTTCTTATATTCCATGGTTCAAATTTAGTTTTCCTTAAACCAGCCCGTGGTGCGGTTGGCGAAGCCGACGAGGGCGAGCATCACCGGCACCTCCACCAGCACGCCGACAATCGTGGCGAGCGCCACCGGCGAGGTGGTTCCAAACAGCGCGATGGCCACGGCGACCGCCAGCTCGAAAAAGTTGGACGCACCGATCATCCCGGCGGGGGCGGCGACATCGTGCGGCAGCTTGAGCGCCTTTGCCCCGAGATAGGCAATAAAGAAGATCAGCACCGTCTGGAGGATCAGCGGCACGGCGATCAGCCCGATATGAAGCGGGTTTTCGAGGATCACCTTCCCTTGGAAGGAAAAGATGATCACCAGCGTCAGCAACAGTCCAATGATCGTAACATTTCCAAACTTTGGAAGAAACGTGTTTTCAAAATAGTCCGCACCTTTGGTTTTGATCATATGTCCCCGGGTCAGTATCCCCGCCGTCAGCGGAACCACTACAAAGAGGACAACGGAGAGGAAAAGGGTGTCCCACGGAACTTGGATGTCGCTGATGCCCAGCAGGAACTTGACGATGGGCACAAAGGCCACCAGGATGATGAGGTCGTTGGTGGCCACCTGCACCACGGTGTAGGCGGGGTTGCCCTTGGTCAGGTGGCTCCAGACAAATACCATGGCGGTGCAGGGGGCGGCGCCCAGCAGCACCGCTCCGGCCAGATATTCCTTCGCCAAGTCCGGCGGAATCAGCGCCTTGAAAACCACATGGAAAAAGAACCAGGCAATGCCGAACATGGTGAACGGCTTGATCAGCCAGTTGGTGATCCACGTAACAAACAGCCCCTGCGGATTTTCGCCGACATGCTTCACGCTCTTGAAATCCACCTTCATCATCATCGGGTAGATCATCAGCCAGATCAGCACCGCCACCGGGATGGAGACCTTGGCATATTCCAGCTTGCCCAGAAATGCCGGAATACCCGGCAGGAACTTCCCGACCAGTATCCCGGCCACCATGCAAAGGACAACCCAGACCGTCAGGTATTTTTCGAAAAAACCAATGCCTGTATCTTGATTCTTTTTACTGCTCATCATTTATCTCCTATTTACAACAGCGATTTACAAAATAATGACAACAAAATCATTGCTTCTGACCACCGGATAGCTCTTTGAAAATAATTTTGTTGTCCATTATTTTGTTACCTACTTCGGACAACAGGCCTCGCCGCGCTGCTTGCGGCAAAGATCCTCGCGGGTGATTCCAACAATTTTTTCCAAGGTCTGGAAATCGGCCCGGCACTCCTCCGACCCGGATATGGATTTTTCCAGCCATCGGAAAAGCGGGGCGGCGGCTTTCCGGTCGAGGCGGTAGTGGACCCAGCGCCCCTCCTTGCGGCTGGCCACCAACCCGGCGCGGATCAGCAGCCCCATGTGGCGCGAGGCCGTCGCGCCGCTCACCCCGAGAAGCTCCGTGATCTGGCAGGCGCAAAGCTCCGGGTGGTTCATCAGCGCGGAAACCACCCGGAGGCGGTTTTTGTCGGCGAGCGCCTTCAGGATGTCCAGAGCGGTGTTCATGCCGGCCTTTATACTTAGTCTCTTGGCTAACTGTCAAACCATTAAAGCGGTTTTTTCCGCCGCCGAAAAATGCGAGGGAACCCCGACCCATCCCCAAAGGGACTATTCTTCCGGCAGGGGCGACTTGGAAAAGCCATCGCTCCATGGGTATCCGGAAAGGGCTTTTCGGTAGGCCAAATCATAGAGCGAACGCATGTAGACCGGGTCGAAGAGCTCGTCGGGTTCGGCGGAAAAGTCCGCCGGAATAAAGGCGGCTTGGAACGCTATGCCTTCGAGCTGCGAGTCGAGCTGGATCTGGGTCATATCGATGAACCCCTGGGCTCGCAGCAAGGTGGAGATCGACTGCCGGAGAATGTGGATGGAGGTGGGTTTGACGGGCTGCCCTTCCGGACGGAGCCGGGCATTGCTGACGAGAAAGATCCGGGCCGGGCCGTTCATCTTCGCCAGGTGCATGGCGTCCTTTAGCCGGAATGCCGCGGGCAAAATGAAACTTTGCCGGGTCACACCTCCATCGACATGGAGTTCGTCATAGCTCCGCCCATTGCGTTCCACCTCGAAATAGACCGGGGGAAACACACCGGGAATGGCAGAGGAAGCGAGCAGTATGTCGACCATCAATTCATAGGCGCCGGGCGCACCGCTCGAGGCAATGGCGCCAAGATCCCAAATGACCGGCCGCTCGGCATCGAGATAGGTCGTGCCCACGAACAACCGGCGTCCGCGATCATGCTCCTCCGCTATTTTACCCATCTCGACCGGGGTGAAATAGCGCTTTATGATCGCGCGAAGCGGTGCATTGTCCGCCACCGCATCCCCGGAGAGCAAGCCCCGCACATAGTGTTTTTTGAGTACCTTCCGGGTAGGGAAAAGGGTGTACATATCCTTGATGTCCGCATCGTATTCCGGTCCAAGAAAAGCGAACGGGGCAATAAGCGCACCGGCGCTGACTCCCGACACGATGCGGAACTGCGGCCGCGTGCCCGCAGCCGTCCATCCCGCCAGCAGGCCCGCGGTGAACGCCCCTTTCTGGCCGCCGCCCGAGATGGCCAGGAAATCGACCCGATCGCCCGGGTGGTAGGATGGATCCGATTCGAGCTGCCGACGCATGGCCGCTATGCGCTCGGAGGCGTCGGACGGTGCGGCATCGCCCCAGAACCGCGCGTCCGGAATGCCTTGGATCTCCGCCAGCACCTCGTAGTCGGGCGGCGGCGGAAGCCGCTTGACCGATACGCAGCCGCCAACGACCACCACCATGCCCAGCAAAAATCCAATCTTTGGAAATCCCATATCCGCACCCTTGCCGTTCCGATGCGGGAAATGTAATCCAAGTTTAGGCACAATCA
>WFRA01000356.1 GCA_015486775.1 Kiritimatiellales bacterium
CGGATTAGTAAATTTGCTCGAAACGCTACAGAGAAACAGAATAGCATGATCATTCGGAACCGCCGTGGTACGGAACCGTATGCCCGGTGGTGTGAGAGCTGAGGGAGGGCAACCTCCCTCGGCTACTCGATGGGCGGCTTTTCCCGCCCCAATAGACAACCCCAACCGCTTTGCCAATTGGTTGCAAAGGTTGTATGCGGCTTTTCAGTCACCTCCTATTCAGATTTCAGAAATGAGCTAAAATCATCGGCTTCAAATCAACCAAGGAGTCGACGATGTTTCGCATGAACCAAAACCTGAAGGTGGTGCTGGCGGTTGAACCGGCGGATTTGCGCAAGAGTTGAACCGGGCTTCGCCCTGTTTTGATATTATGCCTTATGCATCCGTCATGAAGTTGCGCAGGACATAGTTGAGCACACCGCCGTTCTTGAGGTATTCGATCTCGAGCGGGGTGTCGACGCGGGCTTTGACCTGGAAGGTTTTGTCGTCGGCCTTGACCGTCAGGATCTTGCCGGGTTCGAAGCCTTCGGCAATGCCGGTGATGGTGAAGGATTCCTTGCCGGTGAGGCCGAGGCTCTCCGCGGTTTCGCCGTTGATGAATTCGCACGGTACCACGCCCATGCCGACGAGGTTGGAGCGGTGGATGCGCTCGAAGCTTTCGGCGATGACGGCCTTGACGCCCTGGAGCTTGGTGCCTTTGGCCGCCCAGTCGCGCGAGGAACCCGCACCGTACATCTGCCCCGCGAGAACGATGAGGTTCCTGCCCTCTTCGATGTATTCCATCGCGGCGGTGTAGATCGGCATCTCCTTGCCGTCCTTGACGGTGAATCCGCCCTCGCGGCCAGCCAGCTTGTTGTTGATGCGGATGTTGCCGAAGGTACCGCGCATCATCACTTCGTGGTTGCCGCGCCGCGAGCCGAAGCTGTTGAAATCCTTTTTCGCGACGCCGCGCTCGAGCAGGTATTGCGTGGCCGGGTTTTCCTCGGGAATCACGCCGGCCGGGGAGATGTGGTCGGTGGTGATGAAGTCGCCGAAGTAGCCGAGCACGGCGGCGTTCTCGATGTCGGCGAGTTCGCCCGCCGGTTTTTCGCAGCCCTCGAAGAAGGTGGGCTCGCGGATGTAGGTGGAGGAATCCTCCCAGTCGAACACCTCGCCGGAGGCGATCTCCAGCGCGTTCCACTGCGCGTTGGCGGAGAAGACATCGGCGTAGACCTGCTTGTAGTATTCGGAGTTGGCGGCAATCTTGATGGCCTCGGCGAGCTCCTCCTCGGAATACCAGAGATCCTTGAGGAAGACGTCGTTGCCGTCGCGATCCTGCCCGACTGGCTCGGTTGCGAGGTCGATATCCACGGTTCCGGCCAGGGCGTAGGCGACGACCAGCGGCGGGGAGGCGAGATAGTTCGAGCGGGTGTAGGGGTAGACCCGCCCCTCGAAGTTGCGGTTGCCCGAAAGCATGGCGGCGACGGTCAGGCCGTTGTCGATGATGGCCTGGTCGATCTCCGGGCCGCAGGGGCCGGAGTTGCCGATGCAGGTGGCGCAGCCGTAGGCCGCCACGTTGAAGCCGAGGGTTTCCAGGGGTTGGAGGAGTCCGGATTCCTTGAGGTATTCCGTCGCCACCTGCGAGCCGGGGGCGAGCGAGGTTTTTACGAACCCAGGAACCTCCATCCCGAGCGCCGCCGCCTTTTTGGCCACCAGCCCGGCACCCATCACGAGGCTGGGGTTGGAGGTGTTGGTGCAGCTGGTGATCGACGCAATCACGACCGAGCCATCCTTGAGGGTTCCGAAGCCTGGAACCTCGACCGATTTTTCCGAGGGTTGGAAGTCGGTGTTGAATTCGTCTTTCAGGCCGGAGAGGGTGAGCCGTTCGTGCGGTTTCTTCGGGCCGGCCAGCGCGGCTTCGACGGTGGCGAGGTCGAGTTCGAGCGTGGCGGTGTATTCGGCTTCGTCGTCGAAGCCCCAGAGCCCCTGCGCCTTGCAGTAGGCCTCGACCAGCTCGCACTGCTCGTCGGAGCGACCGGTTTCCTTGAGGTAGGCGATGGTCTTTTCGTCGATGGCGAAGAAGCCCATGGTGGCGCCGTATTCGGGTCCCATGTTGGAGACGGGGCAGCGGTCGGCCAGCGAAAGGTTGGCCGCACCTTCGCCGTAGAATTCGACAAACTTGCCCACCACGCCCTGCTCGCGCAGTTTCTGGGTGACGGTCAGCGCGAGGTCGGTGGCGGTGACGCCGGGGTTGAGCTTGCCGGAGAGCTTGAAGCCGACGACTTCGGGCGTGAGGATCGGGATGGGCTGGCCGAGCATGGCGGCTTCGGCCTCGATGCCGCCGACGCCCCAGCCGAGCACGCCCATGCAGTTGATCGTGGTGGTGTGCGAATCGGTGCCGACGAGCGTGTCGGGATAGGCCACGCCGTCGTCGCCCACCATCACGCAACCGGCGAGGTATTCCATGTTGATCTGGTGGCAGATGCCGAGGCCGGGAGGCAGCACGCGTAGCTTTTCGAACGCCTGCTGGCCCCACTTGAGGAATTTGTAGCGCTCTTCGTTGCGCTCGAATTCGCGGGTGACGTTGATGTCGAACGACTTTGCGTTGCCCGCATCGTCGAGCTGCACGGAGTGGTCGATCACAAGGTCGACGGGGATGAGCGGCTCGATCTTGCCCGCTTCCTTTCCGGCCTTTTCCATGGCGGAGCGCAGGGCGGCGAGGTCGACTACGCAGGGCACGCCGGTGAAGTCCTGCAACAGGACGCGGGCGGGCATGTAGGGGAGCTCCTGCTTTTCGGCATCTGGCGACCACTTGGCCAGCGCCTCCACCTGTTCGGGGGAGTAGGCGGGGTGATCCTGCATGCGCACGAGCGACTCGATCAGGATCCTGACCGACTTCGGCATTGTCGAGAGGTTGCCGTATCCTTTTTCCTCCAAGGCCTTGAGGCTGAAGTAGCCCACTTTCCGACCGTTGGAAAGCTCCAGTTCCTTTTTCGCAAAATCGAATGTACCCATGGCATGACCGTCCTTGTTTAGAGATTTAAAAACGAAGTGGAAGGTAGTGTTTGCGCGGCGGGGTGTCAATGTCTGGGCACCGGACATCCACGATTCCATGCGCAACACAAGATTGCGGGTTGCAATCGGTTCATGCTTTTGATTGCCCTTGTGCAGAAGCATGTTACCTTTCCTTGGCTTTGGCCGGGGTGTTTTCATGGTCGACCACAAATGGATTATGGGAAAAAAGTAGAGGCAGGATTATGAATCTTCAGTTTGTTGCGGGAAAAGCGGGGGTTTCGGTTGCGACGGTGTCGAGGGTGGTAAACAACCGCCCGGGGGTATCGAAGGAAAAAACCGTCCGGGTGAAAAAAGTGATTGAGGAACTTAATTTTGTTCCCAAAACCCGTACGTCCCGATCCTTCCCTTCGCTGGCACCCAAGGGGTTAAAATACGGAAACATCGCCATCATAGTCCGGGGAAATGGTGTTGTTGGCGCGGCGGAACTCTTTGTCCGCCAGCTGGTACCCATCTGTCAGGGACTTGCCCTGAACGGAATCTCTCCGGTGGTCTGCATGGGAGATGGAACGCTTGACGAAATGCCGCCCGTCCTGAAACGTAAAATGGTGGATGGCATCCTGCTGTTCGGGGAAATGGAGGAGTCGCTGCTCTCCTTTTTCGAAGGCGTCCCCATGTTTTGGATGACCTCCCACCACGAGGGGATAAAAAGCTTCGTCCTTCATGGAAATCGCGAAATCGGCCAGCTTGCGGCGGAGCATTGCCAGGAAAAAGGATGCCGCAATGTGGTCGTGGTGGGTACACGCATGGGTTCCGAAGTCAGTAAGAGTCGCTGCGATGCCTTTATTGAATCGGCGGAAAAACTGGCAATGGAAAGCTCTTTCCTGCAAGGGAAAAAATCCGCATCCATCGAATCTTCGGTTGCCGATGTAGTCGAAAAAAACACCCCCCTCATCCGCAAGGCGGACGGCATCTTTTTCCCAACCGACCGCCTGGCGGCCTTTGCCTATCCGGCACTGCACCGGGCGGGCGTTTTCGGGAAGAGCGGAAACCCAAAGGCGGTGCTTAGTTGTGGCGGGGAAAAAAACTATCTCAGCGGGCTCGACCCGCGCCCCGTCAGCATCGACATCGGAGCCGACCTGCTCGGACGGCAGGCTGTGGAGCAAATCCTCTGGCGCATTCGCTACCCGGAGGAAAAGCGGCAGTTTTCGGTGGTGATCCATCCGGAGC
>WFRA01000357.1 GCA_015486775.1 Kiritimatiellales bacterium
GAGAAATAGGGCGAGCGTCCCGCTTGCCCCCGGCGGAATAGTCCGGTGCAGGCCGAGCGGGTTTCGGGGCGACAGAAGGGGCAAGCGGGACGCTTACCCTAGAGCCTGTCCCATTTGAGAAAAAGCCCTGTTTGCAAGGCTGAAGTCCATGAAGATTCCGGACATAGGAGGCGTTTTTTCCTCCTATGCCGGAAGGAGATGCTTTATATTTCTTGTCCTCACAACAAAGGAATCTAAAGCACATGGACATAATCACCTTCCAACCCGAACTTCGTCCAGCACTTCCTTGCGTTTTTGCATCGAAAGATTACCGGGAGTTTCGCGCGACTCTCGTCGAGATGGATCGGATTCTTTCGATTTCCGGCATCGAGAACCGCTTCATCGCACGCCAGATCAAGAGGCTTGAAGAGCGCGATGGCAAGCGACTCTCTGCCCGGTGCGTGCAACGGCATGGCCGCACCTTCCGCCTGGCACTGCGCTACGGCATCCTGCTCGCCATCACTGGGGATTCGTTCCGGAAGCTTTCCCGGCAAGTGGCCGACAGCCTGCTTTTCCAGTGGTTCACCCATACCTCTTTCATCGATGGAGTGCGCCCCGTATCCAAGAGTACGCTCGAGCGGTTCGAAAAGGTTTTCCCCGACGACGAACTCGCCTCGCTTATCCACGAGCTCAGCGGTGCGACCGCCGACGCAGTGGCTGCGAGCAAACTGCTTTACCGCGAAACCGCCCTGCGCTTCGACGAAATCTTTGCCGACTCCACCTGCGTAAAATCCAACATCCACTATCCGGTCGACTGGGTGTTGCTGCGCGATGCCACGCGTACGCTCACAAATGCCATCATCCTCATCCGCCAGCGTGGCCTCAAACACCGCATTCGCCCGCCCCAAGAGTTTATCCGCGAGATGAACAAGCTTTGCATCGAGATGACCCACACCCGCAAAAAAAAGGATGCCAAAAAGGTTCGGAAGAAAGTTTTCCGTCACATGAAGCAACTCATGAAAACCATCGAAGGCCACGCCCGAAACTACCACACCCTGCTCGAAGATCACTGGGATGAAACCGACTGGAGCGAACTCGAAACCCAGATCGTGCTCGACCGTATTCAGGGTATCCTTGACATCCTTCCGCAAGCCATTCACCAAGCCCACGAACGCATCATTGGCGAACGACGTGTTCCCAACTCAAAAAAGATCCTCAGCCTCTACGATCCCGATGTCCACGTCCTCGTACGCGGCAAGGCCAACGCGGAAATCGAATTCGGCAACGGCCTCTATCTCGCCGAACAGGCCGACGGGCTGATCATCGACTGGAGCTTCATGCAAAACCAGCCCCCATCCGACAGCAAACTCGTAAAGGCCAGCCTCGAACGAATCACCGAAGCCTACGGCAAGCCCGGGAGCTACACCGGCGACCGCGGCTTCGACAGCGCAAACGTCCGGACCGACCTCGAAGAACTCGGCATCATCAACGCCATCTGCCCCCGCTCCGTTCCGATGCTCAAGGAAAAGCTCGAAGACGAAGGCTTCTGCCTTCTACAAAAACGAAGGGGAGCCACCGAAGGACGCATCGGAATATTCAAGAACGCCTATCTCGGCCAGCCCCTGCGAAGCAAAGGCTTCAAGAACCGCAAGACGCGGATCGAGTGGTGCATCCTCGGCCACAACCTATGGAAGCTCGCCACCATGGCCGCGCAAAAACGCGCGGAAATCGAAGCCGAACTCGCCGCAGCGGCATAACCCATCCGAAACCAGCATCCCTCAAAGACAGGAGTGTGCCCGGACTCAGCCAAAATAGCGGTTCCCCCACAAAACCTAGCCCAATGCGGCCAGAGAATCACGAGTCTCCCCGCTCTTTAAAAGTTCGCGGTCACAACAATTTAAAAACTCACTCTACTGGGACAGGCTCTAATCTATAAAAACTTACTTTCCAACTCTCTTCCCTATTCGCGAGATTCGCGCGATTAGCGATCCAAAACTCTTTCGTCTGAGTACAGGAATGCTGTGTAAACATGATCGAATTTGAAAAGTAAGGTACTAAAAAAAGCAGTTGCCAAGTTTGCTGTAGCTGCAAGATCTGGAACCCGACGGCGTAGCAACAGTGCTTCCAGCCTGTTTCGCGACGCTTCGGCTTTTTGCGTGCGTTTACTGGCTGGAAGCATTACTTTGCTTTGTATTTCAGGAGGGAAAAACCATGGATAGATTTTTGATTGCGGGCCTGGGCGTGGCGATGGTCTTTGGGGCATCGGCCACTGAACCCTATTTGGATCCAAACCTGCCCATTGAAAAGCGGGTGGAGGATTTACTGGGGCGGATGACGCTGGAAGAGAAGGTTTCGCTCTGCCACGGCTGCACCGGGATGGGGATCGGCAACATCGAGCGGCTTGGCATCGGCTATTTGGGCATGTGCGACGGCCCGAACGGGGTGCGTGCCGGGAAGCCGCAAACCTATTTTCCCACCGGGATCGCTCTGGCCTCTTCGTGGGACCCCGGCTTGGCGCAGGTGTACGGAGCGGCCATCGGCCGGGAGACGAAGGCGGCGGGCAACCGGGTGATTCTTGGTCCCGCAGTCAACATCATGCGTACGCCGCTCTGCGGGCGAAACTTTGAATATTTCGGAGAGGATCCCTTTTTGGCCGGGAAGATCGCGGCGGGCTATGTGCGGGGCGTGCAAAGCGAGCATGTCGCGGCCTGCGCCAAGCATCTGGTCTGCAACAATCAGGAGTTTTGGCGGACGACCAATAGCTCGGAGGTGGACGAGCGCACCCTGCGCGAGATTTACCTGCCCGCCTTCCGCATGGCCTGCCAGGAAGGCGGCGCGTGGATGATGATGTCGGCCTACAACAAGATAAACGGCGTCTATGCCTCCGCCAACCGGCACATCCAGTACGAGATTCCAAAGGTTGAATGGGGCTGGGACGGTGCGATTGTCTCGGATTGGGGCGCGGTGCACGGTACGAACGCCATCCTGGGCGGTCTAGACATCGAGATGCCCGGCAGTTCGCACAACTTTCTTGGTAAACCGTTCCTGGATCTGCTCCGGCGCGGCGAGGTGTCCGAGTCCGTGCTGGACGACAAGGTGCGGCGGGTGCTGCGCCTAATGTTCCGCACCCGGTTGTTCCAGCCCTTGGAAGGCGGCGAAACCAATACGGATCGGCAGCGGGCGACTGCCCGGCGGGCGGCCTGGGAGGGTTCCGTCCTGCTGGAAAACGACGGCATCCTGCCTCTGGATCTTCCAAAGGTTGGAAGCATCGCCGTGATCGGGCCGAATGCGGACAAGCAGCATTCGATGGGCGGCGTGCGGGGTTCCGGCGGCAGCAGCGCCGTGATGCCGGAATATGAAATTACGCCGCTGGCCGGACTGCGGGAGAAGCTGGGCGGGCAGGTCGAAATTCTCTACGAACCGGGCGTGGTCTTTTCCGGGATCGAAGAGGCCGTGCCACAGCGGTGCCTCTCGCCGGGGCGGATCGACCCCTCAATCCGCTATAACAGCGAGGCGGGGAACCAGGTGGCGCTGGATGCCGACGCGGTTCCAACCTCTGGATTGTATGCGGAGTATTTCGACAACGGCGAGCTGGCTGGCGAACCGGCCTGCCGGTGCATCGATCCGGTACTGGATTTCAACTGGGAATACGACGCGCCGCATCCCACCATCGCGGGCCGCCCCTTTTCCGTACGCTGGAAAGGGTTCCTGATGCCCGAGGTGTCGGGAGAATACGAGCTGGGCCTTTATGAAAAGGGCATTTTCAGCCTCTGGCTGGATGGCCGCAAGCTGGTCGACCAGGTGGGGGGGAAGCACACCAAGACGCTCCTTGTTCCCGTCAAACTGGAGGCGGGGCGGAAATATGAAATCCGGGTGGAGTACCAGACAGCGACCGCCAAGGCCAATGCGCACCTGATCTGGAAAACGCCGGGCCGGGACAATATTCCGGCGGCGGTGGACGCCGCGAAAAAGGCGGATGTCGCCATCGTTTTTGCTGGAACAAACCATACCTACGACAAGGAGGCGCTAGGCTGGGGCGACGTGCCGAACGCCGACAAGCCGGATTTGGAATTGATCGGGAGGCAGGCCGAACTGATCGAAGCGGTGGCTCAGGCCAACTCAAATACAATTGTGGTTTTGATCAACGGCTCGCCCGTGAGCGTCGAGGGCTGGCGCGAAAATGTCCGGGCGATTCTGGAGTGCTGGTATCCCGGGCAGGAGGGCGGGCGCGCCATCGCGGACATGCTCTTCGGCGACCGCTGTCCGGCGGGCAGGCTGCCCTGCACCTTCGGGAAAAAACTCAGCGACTATGCCTGCCACGCCAACGGAAGCTATCCAGGGTCTGGAAACAACGGTGTTGTGAAGTACAAGGAAGGCATCTTTGTCGGCTACCGCTGGTTTGACGAAAAGGGGATCGAGCCGCGCTATCCCTTCGGTCACGGCCTCTCCTACACCACCTTCAAGTTTAGCGGCCTGGAAATCCTTCCAGGCTCTGGAAGCAATCTGTACACCGTCGCCGTGACAGTTGAAAACACGGGGAAGCGCGAGGGTGCCGAGGTGGTGCAGGTCTATGTGGGCGATCCCGTGGCTTCGGTCGAGCGGCCGCCCCGGGAACTGAAGGGGTTTGCCAAAGTCTACCTGAAGCCCGGCGAGCGCAAGCGGGTCGGGATTCCCCTCGACCGGATGGCCTTTTCCTTCTACAACACGGAGAAGGGGGCGTGGACTGTCGAACCAGGCGAGTTTGAAGTCCGGGTGGGCAGCTCCTCGCGGAACATTTGGAAGTCTGAAAGGTTCGCGATAAAAGAGTTTGGTGAAAAGGAGTAGGAGACCATGAGAATAAAATGGATGGTTTTAGCGGGATTGGGCGCATTGCTTTCGGTGGCCGGGGGACAGGATGCGGTTCCCGCCGATGCCCCGTATCGGGATGCTTCGCTTGCGCCGGAAAAGCGCGCCGCCGATGTGCTGGGGCGGATGACGCTGGAGGAAAAACGCCAGTTGGTTGAGGGGTACAACAAGTTTTTTATCCATCCCTTGGAACGTTTTGGCTTGCGGGCGGTGGTGCTGACGGATGCCACGGCGGGCATCCGCGTGCAGAAGCTCTACAAAATCGAGGCCAAGAGCGTCGCCTACCCGTGCGTCGTCGCGCTGTCGGCCACCTGGAACCCGGAGATTTCCAAAGCCTACGGCCGCTCGGTGGCTACCGAGTGCAAATACCTGGGTTTCGATGTCCTGCTCGGGCCGGGCTTCAATCTCTACCGCACGGCGAGCTGTGGCCGCAATTTTGAATATTTCGGCGAAGACCCCGCCCTCACCGCCAACATGGTGGTGCCCTACATCCAGGGCATGCAGTCGCAAAAAATCATCGCCACGGCCAAGCATTTTATCTGCAACAACCACGAGTGGCTGCGGCACTCGTCCGACAGCGTGGTCGACGGGCGCACGCTCCACGAACGCTACATGTACCCGTGGTATTTCGCCGTCCAAAAGGGGCATGTGGGGGCCGTGATGAGTTCATACAACTGGCTCAACGGCGAGAAAGTCAGCCAGAGCAAGACCGCGCTCGACGGCCTGCTCCGCAACGATATTGGATTTGGCGGGTTGCTGATGTCGGATTGGGGTGCTGTAACGAAATCGGCCGAGGCGCTGGCAAGCGGGCAGGATCTGGTCATGCCGAGAATCAAGGACAAGGAGACATTTCTCCAGGCAACCTCGACCAAAGAGGGGCAGGCGCATCTTGATCGCATGTGCCAGAGCATCCTGACCCAGGTGTTCCGTTTCGGCATCTACGACCGCGAACGCCAGACCTCCGGCACCGTTCCCGATGCGGAGCGCAAAAGTTGCGAGCAGGTGGCGCTGCAAGCCGCCCGCGAGGGAATCACCCTGCTCAAGAACGACGGCATTCTTCCAATGGATGGAAACGCCGAAAAGCCCGTTCTGCTGCTCGGCCCCGATGTGGAGAAAACGCGCTATGTTGGTGGGGGTTCGGGGCGGGTAAAGGGCTACGATGTCGTTTCCATCGGCTCGGAACTTCGCCGCCTGTTCGGCGAAAAGAATATCGTTTCCAAGGATTGGAAAACCGTCTCCGACCAGGATCTAAAATCCGCCGACCGGATCGTCGTCTGCGTCGACCAGTACCAGCGCGAGAATACGGATCAGGTTCCCGTTCTTGAAAAAGAGCAAGAGAACTTGGTCAAACGCTGCACCGCGCTCAACCCCCGCACCGTCGTGGTGGTTTGCAGCGGCTCCGGGCTGGAGATGGAGTGGGCCGACCAAGCCGCCGCCATCCTCTGGGCCTACTTTCCCGGCCAGTATGGCGGAACCGCCATCGCCGAAATCCTGACCGGCGCCGTCAACCCGTCGGGCAAGCTGCCCTACACCCTCGAACGGAAATTTTCCGACTCGCCCGCCTTTGGCTACCATCCCGAAGGCGCATCCTTGTCCCAGTACAAAAAGAAGGACAACCCCGTCGACCAAGCGCTGCCCGAAAATCCCAAGGTGGTCTACAAGGAAGGGGTCTTCTGCGGCTACCGCTGGTACGACGAGAAGAAGCTCGATGTCCGCTTCCCCTTTGGCCACGGGCTATCCTACACCACCTTTGCCTACGAAGACCTGAAGGTGAAGAAGCGGTGGGGGGATCGGGGCCTCGTGATCTCCGCCACCATCAAGAACACCGGCGACCGCGCGGGCAGCGAAACGGTACAAGTTTACGTCGGTGCTAAAAAACCAAGCATTCCGCGTCCCGTTCGCGAACTCAAGGCCTTCGAGAAGATCAAACTCGCCCCCGGCGAAAGCAAGCGCGTCAAATTCCTGCTCCCGCCCGTGGATCTCGCCTTCTACGACATCGCTTCCAAGGACTGGAAAGTCGAACCCGGCCAGTATGTCATCGAACTGGCGGCATCGAGCCGCGATATCCGCGAATCGAAAACCATTGCATGGAAGAAGGAGCTGCACTTTGCGCGACCGACCGATTCCGTGCCGGTAAAATAGAGAAGAGAAGATGAATAGAATGGTATGGCGCTGGCGGCGATAGGGGAACAGCAGCGAACACCTGCAACCTCCGCAGAACCAGAAGCTCCTCGGGCGCAAACCCCAGTACCGAAATCTATTTTTTCCGTTATTTTTTTGACCTCAAGTAAAAATGAGAATATATCTGATGGCAACGTGCTGGAAATGGGTTCCGGCACAATTGGAATTGGGGCGGTCGGTCATGTGGCTGGTACCCCGGAAACAAGGAGAAAAAATGAGAATAAGGGAAAAGATACGGCTACTGGCAGGAGCAATCTTGTTGATGGGAGTCGGCGCAGTTCACGCGATAGATTATGACTGGACGACCGGAACTGGCGACTGGCTGGATACGGGATGGACAACGAACGGCGTGGCCGTGACACCCGTCTGGGACAGTAGCGCCGACGGAAACATTATCGACGGCACCATGAACCTGACGCCGAGTTCCCGTCCCACCAGCACCATCCGTGATGTGTACGTGAATCCCACCTCGGGGGGATCGCCTGTCCTGAATATCAGCGGTGACCTTTCTGGCCGCACCATTTTGCTGGGACACAGCGGGAGCTCCGGCTCGGCCACGATCAACCAGACCGCCGGAACAATCGACACAACCGGATACGGCTACATCGGCTACAAGGGAACGGCGGCGAACACCTACAACCTCCACGGCGGTACCTGGAACTCCTCCGGCGCAAACTTCTATGTTGGAGACAACGCGGGACCAACCGGAACGCTTGATATCAACGGTGGAACGCTCAATGCTTCGGGTAATTATTTTGGCGTAGCCCACAATGCAAACAGCGCCGGAACCCTCAATATTGCCAACGGTACGCTTGCGCACACCGGAAGCGACTACTTCACCATTGGTCGTTCCGGTGTGGGCACTTCCACCATCGGTGCGGGCGGGACGCTCTCTTCCACGGCAAAGTTGCTCACGTTGGGATACTACAGCGACGGCTCGGCCACCCTCCACCTCAACGGCGGAGCGATCCAGCATACGGCATCGGGTTCGGGAACTTATTTCCTGATAGGACGCTCCGGCAACGCCACCCTCAATATGAACGGGGGAACGCTGGAATCTTCTGCCCAGAGATTTGCGGTGGGATACTACAGCAGTAGCACCTCGGCCATGAACCTAAACAGCGGACTGCTCAAGTTCACGGGCGACTACTTCTATGTTGGAAATGCCGGAAGCGGTACCCTGTACCAGTCGGGCGGGACGAACGAAACCACCGGGCTGATCATTGCGGACGATGCCGGATCGGACGGCCTCTATTCTATCTCGGGCGGGACACTGACCGCCAGCAAATATTTCGACCTCCACACGGCCGGTTCAGTATTCGAGGTCGACGGCTCTGGCGCGGACACCATCGAAGCGGGAGCCATTCTGGTGAGAGCCGATGGCACGCTTCGCTTCAAGCTGGACGGAAATGGCACCACGCTGATGAAAGCCGTGGGCGGATACCACGACCGCGGCATTGAGCTGACCAACGCCACCGTCGAGGTGGAGACCTTGGCTGGTTTCAACGGTACGGTTGGCGATACCTACGACCTGATGTGGACTGACATCGGCTTCATGACCAACGACATGACCTTCGTGAACAACAGCGGGACTGACTTCGATTGGGACATTGTTTCCAAAGACGGAGGAGAGGCCTTTCAGTTGACGGTCATCCCCGAACCGGCCACGCTAGGCATGTTTGCCCTCATGGGCGGCAGCATCGTGTTTATCCGCCGCAAGTTTATGATCTAGCAAAAGGGAATTGTTTCCCTGAGGAAGTCCGGCTTGCACCATGCGGGCTGGACTTTCTATTGGGACGGGAGGAATGAACAGGAAACCACAAGGAGGATCCAATGAAAAAACAGATCGTATTGTTAACGGCGACCCTGACAGTTATCGCGGGCGTTGCGAACGCGGATGACTACTACTGGGGCGGAGGAACGGGAAATTGGACCGATGCAAACTGGAGCGGCAGTGCTGTTTCGGATTGGTCGGGGCATAAGGCGCATATCGACAGTGCAGGTTCGGTGAGCATCACCTCTGCGGTAAGCGGAACCCCTTCCCAAATTCGCATGGGCGCGGGGGGCGGCGATGTTTCGCTGATGGTCGGCGCGGATATTACCGGGGGATCCTTTGTTATTGGGGACAACGGTAGCGGCGATGCGACAGTCACCATGACCAACGGGACGGTCAATATGAGCGGCTACAACTATGTGGGCTATAAAGGCACCGGCACATATTCCCTGAACCTGTCGAACGGCACCCTAACGATTACGGGAGCCAAGGACTACATTGGCTGCCATACCGACGGAACGCTCAACATAATGGGCGGCACCTATGACACAAGAGCCACTAGCTACTGTGCCGCCGGGTACGACAGCAGTTCTGTTGGAACCATCAATGTCGATGGCGGAACTTTGCGGGCTGAAACCCCCAACTTTTCACTGGCCTGGACCCTTGGAAACACGGCCTGTTTGAATTTGAACGGCGGAGCACTCAATTCGGTAAGATCGGGCCCGGGAACTTATTTCCTGGTGGGTCGCAGAGGGCTTGGAATTGCTACCATGAATGCCGGGAGCCTAGATGTGGGAGCCAGTCAGTTTACCCTTTCATACGATCCCAATAGCGAGGGGCAGTTTGTGATGAACGACGGAACCATCACACACACGGCAAGCGGTTCCAGCACCTTTTTCATCATTGGCCGCAAAGGAAGCGGTAACTTTACAATGAATGGCGGACAGGTCGAAACCTCCGCAGACAACTTTTCCCTGTGCTACTACGATACCGCTTCCGGTTCGTTGGAGTTGAATGGTGGAACCATTTCGCAGACCGCTTCGAACACGAATTCTGTCTTTTGCGGCGGACGTGATGCAGATGCAACGATTTCCATTTATGGTGGAACGCTGGAGACGGCCGCCCAGAAGGTAGGAATCGGCTATTACACGGGGACAACCGTTGATTTAACGATTACGAACGGGCTCTTTTCGGGAACTTCTACGAATGAAGGCTCCTACTTTGCGATCGGTCGAACAGGAAACGCCACACTGAATATGACAGGGGGAACGATTCGCTCCAGTGCGGAAAAGTTTGCGGTATCGTATTATGCCAGCACGTCCACCGTCAACTTTGTGGAGGGCCTGATGCAGTTTACCGGGAAGTACATGTATGTTGGCCGCGAAGGTGTCGCAACCTTCAACCAGTCGGGCGGAATATTGGATACAACCGGGTTCATCCTGGCCGATCTGGAGAATTCCTCCGGGAAATACTCCATTTCGGGCGGCTCTTTCTCGGCCAGCAAATATATTTTTGGCCACACCGCCGGTGCGGAATTTGTAGTGGCCGGTTCGGGGGCGACAAACATAGAAGCGGGTGCGGTTCTATTTCCCGCCGGAACGCTTACCTTCCAAGTGGACAGCAATGGTTGTTCCCGGCTTGATGCGGTTGGCGGATATCATGACCGGGGCATTGAGTTGGATGGTGCGACGGTTAGGATTGAGCCCCTGCCCAGCTTTGATCCGAACGACGTAGACCCCGGGGGGACGCTGGATTTGATGTGGAGCGCCAATGGATTCATTACAGAAGGAATGACCTTTGTGAACGAGACCGGATTGAATCTTACTTGGGATATTGTTCCCAAGGATGGAGGCGAGGTGTTCCGCCTGATTGTTTTGAAAGACACCGAGGCTGTTTCGCCCCCCGTGCGCGTGATGAGCTACAACATCTACCACGGCGAAACCACAAACGGGGTGATTGATCTGGATTTGACGGCATCCGTGATCGGGAGCGCAAACCCCGATCTGGTGGCGCTGCAGGAAGTCGACAAAGAGACGACCCGTTCCGGAGGAATAAATCAGGCGGCCTATATCGCAGGCCAGTTGGGAATGAACTACCGGTTCGGAAAGGCGAAGGATTTCCAAAACGGGGAGTTCGGCGTTGCGATTCTTTCCCGGTTCCCGATTGTTTCCGATACCCTGTACGATCTGCCGGATGGTTCGGCCTCAAATTCGGAACATCGCGTTGCTTTGGAGGTGCAGGTCGATGCGCCCGATATCTACGGGAATACAACAACCGTTTCGTTCGTCTCGACGCATCTCGACCAGCTGTCGGATGACGCGCGGACAGGGCAGGTGAACGCAATTGTGAACGACTTGTCCGGACGGACTCATCCCGTCATTCTGTGCGGAGACCTGAATGCGACAGCCGAGAGCAATTCGGTTCAGACCCTGGTCGCTTCGGGCTACCTGTATCAGGATCGGCAACTGAAAAACACATTCCCGGCAACGAACGCGTACAAGAAGATCGACTTCATCACGGTTCGAACAAACGATGCTTCGATGGCCTCGGTTCCCGTCTTTGTCGGCGACAATGCGGCGGCTTCCGACCATTTGTTTATCTGCACCGATATTCATCTGGGTGCTCCGGCGGCATGGCTGGCTTCGTACGGGCTCGCGTGGGACGGATTGCAAGGTTTCGTGGATTCGGACGAGGATGGCATCGATGACTATCGCGAGTGGTGGTACGGAACGAATCCAACCGATGCCGACGAAACGTTCGCGATCACGGGCGGAGGCCGGGTTGATGCCACCTCAAAGGTTAAATTGGTCTGGATGAGCGCACCGCAAGATACCTTCCGGATCGAGCGGAGTACGGATTTGATCTACAAATCCTTCGAGGCGATTACCAACGGACTCCCTGCAAGTGCCGTTTCGAACAGAACAGAGTTTATTGACAATGATTCTGTGACGAACCAAGAGGCATTCTATCGCGTCATCCTGGAAGATTGATTCCCTCCGGCACTAGTAGGGAATAGGACGGGGCGGCATATCATGCGCACAGGCATGGTGCCGCCCCTTTTCTCCTGTGTCGCTCGATGCTGCATGGCTCATTGAAACAGAGGAAGAAAATGAGAAGAACATATCTGGGGGTGCTTGCCGCATCGCTGGCTGCGGTGTTGGCAGGAACGGTCGATGCGGTGGATTACGAGTGGACGGGGGGAATCGGCGACTGGCTGGATACGGGATGGTCTCCTGCGAATCCCGTTTGGGATGGCAATGCGGACGGGAACATTGTCGATGGAACCATGAACCTGACGCCAGCCTCCAGGCCATCCAATCCGATTCGCGATGTGTATTTGATACCCGCCGGCGGATCGCCGGTGCTGAACATCAGCGGCGACCTTTCCGGGCGCACCATCCTGCTGGGGAACAGCGGGAGTTCCGGCTCGGCCACGGTCAACCAGACCGCCGGGACGGTTTCCACAACCGGCACCGGCTATATCGGCTACAAGGGAACGAGTACGAACACCTACAACCTCTCCGGGGGAACATGGAATGCAGCGGGCAATATTTTCTCCATCGCCCACACGGCCGGAAGTTCGGGAACCGTCAACCTCTCTGGCGGAACAATCCACCACACGGCATCGGGATCAGGCACCTATTTCCTGGTGGGCCGCTATGGCAATGCCACCCTCGACATGTCCGGGGGAATGCTGGAATCCTCCGCCTATAAATTTGCATTGGGATACTACGCCGCCAGTACTGCGACGATGAACCTGCGCGGCGGACTGCTCCGCTTCACGGGGGGCTTGTTCTACGTGGGGATGGCGGGGCATGGCTCCCTGTACCAGTCGGGCGGGACGAATGAGAATACGGAGTTGATCATCGCGAACCAAGCCGGTTTGGGCGGCCTCTACTCCATCTCGGGTGGAACGCTGACCGCCTCAAAATATATCTCGCTCCATTCGGCGGATGCCGTGTTCGAGGTGGACGGCTCCGGCGCGGATTCCATCGAGGCCGGTGCGATCCTCGCACCGGCGGGAACGCTGCGCTTTAAACTGGATGAAGACGGCTCCACGCTGGTGCGGGCAGTGGGCGGATACGACGACCGGGGAATCGAACTTTCCGGCGCCACGGTTGAGGTCGAAACCCTTGCCGGTTTTTCTGGAGAGATTGGCGATACCTATGACCTGATGTGGTCGGCCAACGGCTTCACTGCCGACGGGATGGTTTTCACCAATCTCGGCAGTGTGAATTTTGGCTGGGACATCGTCCCCGAAAACGGCGGCGAGACCATGCGGCTGGTGGTGCTTCCCGATCCGGCTCCGCAGCCGCTTCGCCTCATGTCCTATAACATCCACCACTGCGAAAACTCGAACGGGGTCATCAACCTTTCCGCCACGGCGGATGTCATCGGGGCATCCGATCCGGATCTGGTGGCCTTGCAGGAAGTGGACAAAAACACCACCCGCAGCGGAAACGTCGACCAAGCCGGGGAACTGGCCAACACCCTGGGCATGGAGTATCGCTTCGGCAAGGCGATCGACTACCAGGGCGGGGAGTACGGCGTGGCGATCCTCTCCCGCTTCCCGATCCTTTCCGACACCCTCTACATCCTGCCGAACCCCTCCAATGCGGAGCCGCGCGTGGCCCTGGAGATCCAGGTGGCGGTGCCGGATGTCCGGGGAAGAACCAACATCCTCTCTTTCGTCTGCACGCACCTCGACAGCACCTCCGACGCAACGCGGCAGGATCAGGCAGAGGCAATCGTGGACGCGCTCGCCCTCCTGAAACACCCGGTGGCCCTTGCCGGCGACCTCAACGCGGAGCCCGACGAGGCGCCGATCGACCTGCTGCGTTCCGCGGGGTACGCCTATCTCGACCGGGAAGAGAAGCCCACCTTCCACGCCGACAACCCCACGAAAAAGATCGACTATATCCTGGTTCGCACCTCGGGACTCCCGCTGGCGTCGGTGCCCGTGACCGTCGTCGACGAACAGGCCGCGTCGGACCACCGCCCGGTGGTGGCCGACCTTTTCCTCGACGCCCCGGCGGGGTGGCTTGCCGGATACGGGCTTCCACAGAGCGACCTGCAGGGGTTCGTCGACTCCGACGGCGACGGCATGGACGACTATTCCGAGTGGTTGACCGGAACCGACCCCACCAACGCGCTCTCCTTCTTTGGGATCCAGCCATCGGGGAGCGGGGACGTTCCGACGGGCTTCCAGCTCCAGTGGAACAGCGTCACCCAGCGCACCTACCGGGTCGAAGCCAGCACCAACCTGGTGGACGGCGTTTTCCAGACCATGGAAAGCGGCATCCAGGGATTGGAAGGCACCACGGAATACATCGACACCAGCGCCGCCGGCAAGGCGCAGGCCTTCTACCGGGTTTCTGTGGAGTAGAGGGACAGCCCTGAATGGCACTAACTTAAGCATAAACACCGCATTCCCAACGGGCAGGCCAGCGGCCTGCGACACGCTTGTATCGCCGCCACCTTGGCGGCTCCGGCACCCGCCAGACGCGAAGCGAGGCTGGAGGTACGA
>WFRA01000358.1 GCA_015486775.1 Kiritimatiellales bacterium
CAGCACAACCAAGCTTCTCGACATTATGGAACTGTTTTTCATTCCAGTTTGAATTCCATTCCCCAACCCAGCCGAGCCGGAACCACGTATTTTTCTGATCACGCCGAAGCGCAGATAATTTGCGAATGCAAATAGAGCCAGAGGCTCGGTTTATCACGCGAATAAAATTCACTTTCCAACTCTCTTCCCCATTCGTGCGATTCGCGTGATTCGTGATCCATAATTTTGGGGATCGGGCAAAAAAGAACAGGCCAACCGCTTCCGGTCAACCTGTCCTCTGTCCCGAAACATTCAGGGCGTTCCAGTCCGTATTATATGAGCAAACGGCGGCGAATGAAGGCCAGCAGACCGAATGCCCCGGCAACGAGACCCAGCGTGGCCGGCTCCGGAATCGCATCCCCTTCTATCTTGTAGTTATCGTAGCGGATGCTGTCGGCCGTGCTTTGGGAATCCACATAGAATCCGAACCCGTCCACGGTTCCGGTGCTTGGAAGCGTGGTCGATGCCCCGATTGTCATGGAACTGCCCTCGACGAAGGCCAGTGCATACCAAGTGGTGTTGGTTGCCTCGACTTCCCACATTTTGGCACCGGCCCACCCGGCTTTGGCCTGGATCGTCACGGCGTCGGAGACATACCAGCTTCCGCCCACATCGATCGCGGCACGCACATCGTCGGCCCGGTTGCTGTTGTGGCGCATGGTGAACTTCAGGTTTTCCCACGATCCCATATCGAACGAATATTCGTCGGTGTGGAAGAACGAGTCCTTATCGGCGTGGGCGTACGCATAGATATAGCCCCCGTCGCCGTTGGTCGTGTTTAGCGGATTCGAGTTTACCGGGCCGCCATCCCATGCCGTCCCCCCGGCATTGGTGCCGGCGATGTGCGGGTAGGTCCAGACCGCGCCGTTCGATCCCTCGTGGGACGCCCAGCCGAGCTCCGGCAGGGAGTTGTTGGTGGTGCTCAGGGCCGTGAACAATTCATGGTAGACGACATCCGCATTCGCGGCTCCCGCCACCAGCATCGCGACCGCGGCCACGAGTAGTTTTTGTATTTTTTCTTTCATGGTTGTTCTCCTTTGTTTGTGGTTGGCCATTTGGCTAAACCGGCTGTTGGCGGATCCAACAACCGGATGATCGTCGGACTGCGGCCTATTCCGCAGTCACCTTGTAGAAGGCCTGGACCGAATCAACCGCCGTCGTGACGGTCGTGCTGCCCGCTTCGCCGGGGATGCCCGCCTGGTTGGTGCTCCAGGTCGGCTCCACGACAAGGTCGCTCTTTTCCCAGAGTGTATAGTTGTGTCCTTCTCCCGTGGCCCACGTAAGAGCCAGGTTGTTTGCGCCGAGGTATTCCACCGCAATGTCCCCGATGGGCGGCGGCGGTTCCGGCAGAGCCGTGGCAACAAGCCGGTAGTTGTCGAAGCGTATGCTGTCGGCATTTGAGGCTTCCACATAGAAGCCGAAAGCGCCGACGCTTCCAGTGCTTGGAAGTGTTGCCGGAGCGCCGACAACCATGCTGGAGCCGGGGACGAAATCCAATGTGTGCCAAGTGGTGTTGGTGGCTTCCACCTTCCATATTTTGTCTTCCGCCCATCCGGCATTTGCCATAATCGGAACGGCATCGGAGACATACCAGTTTCCGGCGATCTCGATTGCCGCCCGCAGGATATCGGCCCGGTTGCTGTTGTGGCGCAGCAGGAATTCCAGATTTGTGTAGGCACCTATCTCGAAGGGGTATTCATCCGTTATGAATAGCGATGCCTTGTCCGCATGGGCGTACGCATAGAGGAATCCGCCATCCCCCTGGGTTGTGTTCAGCGGATTCGAATGCCGCGGGCCGCCGCCCCAGGTCGTCCCGCCGGCAGTGGTGCCGGCGATGTGCGGGTAGGTCCAGGCCGCGCCGTTCGTGCCCTCGTAGGATGCCCAGCCGAGCTCCGGAAGGGTGTTGTTGGCGGTGCCCGAGGCTGTGAACAGCTCGTGGTAGATCGTGTGCGGCACATGGGGCGGATTCGGGTCGGTGGCTATCGCAAAGTTTTCTATGCGCTGTGTACTCTTTTTTTCATCCATGTAGATACCGGAGGCAACGACATATCCGGATGCGGGAAGGGTTGTTTCGCTTCCCCGCGAGATGATCGAATTCGATACAATATTGACGTTGTACCATGTGGCATCGAACAAGTAGAGCTCCTCGGTGCTCAGGAAATTGTTCTCGGGATCCAAAGCCGTGGTGTGCAGCAAAACATCCGTGGCATACCAATCCACCACGGCACCGCTGTTGATGTCGGTGATGTCGACATCCGTGTCCGCAATGCCGATCAGCACGCGGTAGGACTCGTAGATGGCCTGGTTTTTAAAATTCCAATAAAACAGCGTATTGGGAATATCGGCGACATTGAAGGTATATTCGTCCTGGAATAAAATCTGGTTTCTTCCGCCTTGCTGGGTGTAGACGAAGCCTCCCGTGCCGTCCGGCGCCAGCGGGAAGGAGTTGGTCGAGCCGACACCGTAGTGCCCCAGGCCGGTGCCGCCTGCCGAAGCCGCCGCAATCCAGCAATCGGCCATCCCCTCGTACCACGTTCCGTCCGAAATCTTATAGGCATATTGCTGCCAGCCAAACCGGTCTACCGGTTGGTTGGAATCGAAATCGTTGCTAAAGAGCTCCTGATACACGATCTGGACACCGCTTGCCGCACTTGCCGCCAACAGCAACGCGGCTCCCGCCACGAGCAGTTTCTGCTTTTTGTTCTTCATGGTTGTTCTCCTTTTGTTTGTTTCCAACTGTGATGCCCGCCGAACGCATCATGGATGCCCTAGTTCGGATTTTTGATAATGTCAGACATAACCAATCCCTGCGCCTGGGTCAATCTTTTTTTTATTTTTTTATCGTAGATCGGATCGGGTGCAACCTGCTGCCAGAGTGAGGGGCGCAAGTTATGCCGGGGAATGATATAATTTTTGGGTTGCGGAAGTTGGGTTAGATGAACTTGCTACCGAGGCCTTTCCAGCCTTTGGATATTTTTTCCTGGATGGTGTCCCAGTGCGCGACGGCGCTGGTTGCATCGGCGGCTTCGGTGCTTAGGCCGCCGACGGCACAGGCACCTTCGGCTACCTGTGCGGGGGTGCCGCCCTTTACGAATCCGGCGAGGAATCCGGCGATGGTGCAGTCGCCCGCGCCGGTGGTTCCGACCGTGTTGGCCGCCAGGCAGGGCATGAAGAGGCTGGCGTTGTTCCAGTCGTCACCTTTGCCGGGCACGGAATTGCCGGTGCGCAGATAGAGACCCTCTTTGCCCAGCTTGATGACAACGACGGAAACCCCGAGGTCGATCAGGTTCTGTGCGGTCTGCTCGACGAGTTCCGCATTGATGCCCTGCATCATGTCGCCGGGAAATCGTTCGGCCAGCTCGTCGTATTTTTGGCGGTTGGCCATGAAGAGGATTTCGTCGATGCTCGGCAGGAAGAGGTCGACGGAGGGCAGGACGTTTTCCAACCATTGGAACCAGTCGGTCTGCCCGGCCTCGGAGGCGGGATCGACGCAGGTCATGTCGAGCGAGGTTGCCGCCCCGGCCCGGTGCGCGCGCGCGAAGAGCGCTTTCATTTCCGCGCCGTTGTCCTGGTACATGCTGCGCATGAGCGTCGGATAGCCAAAGTGGAACAGCTCGATGCCTTCGAGCTTCCCGTCGTCGATGTCGCTGGCGCGAAAGGTGTGGTTGGCGCCGGGGCAGTGGAGGAATGCGCGGTCGATGCCGGGCGGGTTGATAAC
>WFRA01000359.1 GCA_015486775.1 Kiritimatiellales bacterium
GATAGTGCCAAACCCGGGGTATGAAAACAAACACTATGCGGTTTTAAAAGAACCTGCTCCGGCAGCGGGTTCCGTCCGAAAAGGTCTGGGCTTGCAATGCCGTCCAGAAATACGGATTCTATCCGATATGGTTTCCATCTACGACATCGAAGGCATCGAGCGGCTGCGTTCCCGCCATGCGGTTCAGCCGCACCGCATCAAGCTCTTCCGCAACGCCCTCTTCAAGAACGTGCTGGAAAGGGATGATGCGCTGGCCACGTTGCCGGAGAACGCCCAGGCGGCTTTCCGGAGCGAAGTGGCCTTCCAATCTCTGGAACTCGCCGAGCGGCGCGACTCGGAAATCGACGGCGCCACCAAGCTGCTTTTCCGCACGGCCGACGGCGCCTTGGTCGAGAGCGTCATCCTGCGCCCAAAAACTGGCCGGACTTCGCTCTGCATCTCTTCGCAGGTGGGTTGCGCCTGCGCCTGCGGATTTTGCGCAACCGGGCGGATGGGCTTCCTCCGCGACCTCTCCACCGCCGAAATCCTCGACCAGATTGTCCAGGCCGCGCGGATGGTGAAGCCGGAGGGACGGTCGATCCGCAACATTGTCTTCATGGGCATGGGCGAACCCCTGCTCAACACCGGCAACCTCTTCCAATCCCTGGAACTCCTGCGGGCGGCGCCCCTCTTCAACTATGCGGGGTCGCGGCTGATGGTTTCAAGCGTCGGCATTCCGCACGCCATGGAGGAGCTCGCGCGCCGCTTCCCCGAAATCCGCCAGGCCATCAGCCTCCACAGCGCCCGGCAGGAGGTGCGCGAACAGCTCATGCCGCTGGCACGCAAATATCCGCTTAAACAGTTGCGCAAAAGCCTCGCCGCCCTCTCGGCCAACGGAAAAGTGATGGTGGAATATCTCATGCTCGACGGCGTGAACGACCGGGACGGGGATCTCCAAGCACTGGAAACCTACCTGCGGGGCATCCCCGTGCACATCAACCTCATCCCCTTCAACGCATTCGAAGGTTGCACCCTGCGCGGCACCCCCCGCCCCGGGCGCGAAGCCTTCGCCACCCGCCTCAAACAGGC
Organism: Kiritimatiellales bacterium; assembly: GCA_015486775.1. GTDB lineage: Bacteria > Verrucomicrobiota > Kiritimatiellia > Kiritimatiellales > Pontiellaceae > Pontiella. The sequence goes on from WFRA01000359.1 coordinate 1,069, forward strand.
CGGGTTCGACACCACCCTGCGCCACTCCTTCGGCACCGACATCGCCGCTGCCTGCGGCCAGCTGGCGCAGGGCAGGCAAACGCGTAGCTGAACCGCCAGAAGTCGGCTCCCGATTCGTCCAGCGGGCGGAAATGGCAAGCGGGCTTTTAAGAGGCCACTGAAAAAACTTAAAACTCTGCCGTGTAAAGTATGCAATGTACCTACATTGATGTGTTGACCCAAACTAGGAGTGACTGTTTTTAGATCGATCGAAAATTGGTCTTGACCATTTTTCGATTGATGTGATTCCGGCCAAGTTAAAAAGGATGCATAGTTGATTGTTAAATTTTAGGAGTGAGATCTCCCCCTCTAACCGATAAACTGGATGCCCTTATTACCCATAAAAAGGAAGCGACCTATGCAGAAAAAACTATTTTTAATCGACGGGATGGCGGTGGTCTACCGCGCCTATTTCGGCCTCATCCGTAACCCTCGGATCAATTCCAAGGGCGAGAATGTGTCGGCGGTGTTTGGCTTCGTCAACACGCTGCTCGACATTATGCACACCTACGAGCCGACGCATATCGCCGTGGCGTTCGACACCCACGGGCCGACGTTCCGGCACATTGAATATCCCGAATACAAAGCCACGCGCGACGAAACCCCGGAAGGCGTTCGCACCGCCATCCCCCACCTACGCAAGCTGCTCGAGGCCTTCAGCATTCCGGTGCTTGAATATCCGGGTTTCGAGGCCGACGATGTGATCGGCACCCTCGCCCGCAAGGCGGAACAGCAGGGCTTCGACACCTACATGGTCACCCCCGACAAGGACTATGCCCAGCTCGTCGACGAGCACACCTTCATGCTCAAGCCCGGCATGGGCCGCTCCGGCGAGCTGCTCGACGTGCCGAAAATCCTGGAGCAGTGGAACATCGAAAAGGTCGGGCAGGTGATCGATATCCTCGGGCTGGCGGGCGACGCCTCGGACAACGTTCCCGGCGTGCCGGGGATCGGACCAAAGACCGCGCAAAAGCTCATCGCCCAGTTTGGCTCGGTGGAAAACCTGCTCGAAAACACGGATAAACTCAAAGGCAAGCAGAAGGAGAAGGTCGAGGAAAACAAAAACCAGGCCCTGCTCTCCAAGCGGCTCGTCACGATCAAGTGCGATGTCCCGGTGAAGGAATCGCCGGAAGAGCTGGTGATCGGCGAGCGCAACGACGACCAGCTCAAGCTTCTCTTCACCGAACTCGAATTCAAGAGCCTCATCAAGCGGCTCTTCGGCGAAGCGCCCACCCCGAAAACCGTCGAGGTGGCCAAGGCCACGCTGGGCCAGGGCGACCTCTTCGAATTCGCCGCCGCACAACAGCCGGAAATGGCCGCGCCCGCCCCGGCCTTCAAAACCATCAAGGATACGAAGCACAGCTACCACCTCGTCACCACCGCCGCCGAACGTGACGCGCTGGCCAAAAAACTGACTGGATGCTACGAGGTCTGCTTCGACACCGAAACCACCGGGCTCGATGTCCGCACCGCCGAGCTGATCGGCATCTCGTTCGCCATCGAGCCGCACGAGGCGTGGTTCGTCACCCTCCCCCCCGACCGCGAACAGATGCTGCTGGCGATAGAAAAGTTTCTTCCCATCCTTAGAAACCCCGACATCCGCAAGGTGGGGCAAAACTTGAAATACGACATCGGCGTGCTGAAATGGAACAGCATCGAGGTGCGCGGCGAGCTGCTCGACACCATGCTGGCGCACTACCTGATCGACCCCGACCAGCGCCACAACATGGATCACATGGCCGAGAGCCTGCTCGGCTATTCCCCCGTCCCGATCACCGCGCTGATCGGCGAAAAAAAGAGCAGCCAAAAACCGATGCGCGAGGTCGATCTCGACCAGCTCTGCGAATATGCCGCCGAGGATGCCGACATCACCCTCCAGCTCTGGCGCAAGCTCAAGCCGATGCTCAAGGAGCGCGGTCAGGAGCGCGTCTTCTACGAAATCGAAACCCCGCTCCTCCCCGTGCTCGCCACGATGGAGCACAACGGCATCAACCTGGATGTCCAGGCCTTGGAAACCTACTCCGAGCTTCTCGCCGAAAAAATCCAGACCTTGGAAACCACCATCTTCGAGATGGCCGGGGGCGAGCCCTTCAACCTCAACTCGCCCAAGCAGCTTGGCGAGGTGCTCTTCGACCGGCTCAAGCTGGTTGAAAAACCCAAGAAGACCCGAACCGGGCAATACAAGACCGACGAATCCGTCCTCTCCGAGCTCGCGCCCAAGCACGAAATCGTGAAGCGCATTCTCGAATACCGCTCGCTCACCAAGCTCAAGAGCACCTATGTCGACGCCCTGCCGCAGGAGGTTTTTCCAGCCTCCGGAAGAGTCCACACCACCTTCCGCCAGGCCGTCACCACCACCGGGCGGCTCTCCTCCGAAAACCCCAACCTGCAAAACATTCCCATCCGCACCGAAGAGGGGCGCGAAATCCGCCGCGCCTTCATTCCGCGCGAGGGCTTCACCCTGCTCGCCTGCGACTATTCCCAGATCGAGCTGCGCATCATGGCCGAGCTCTGCCAGGACGAACATCTCTGCACCGCCTTCATCCGGGGCGAAGATGTCCACACCGCCACCGCCGCCCGCGTCTTTGGCGTGGAAAAAGAATCCGTCACCCGCGAGATGCGAAGCAAAGCCAAGATGGTCAACTTTGGCATCATCTACGGCATCTCCGCCTTTGGTCTCGCCCAGCGGCTCGGCATCCCCCGCAAAGAGGCGCAGGAGATCATCACCCAATACCGCGCCAACTATCCCGGCGTGCAGGAATATCTCGACAAAACCATCGCGTTTGCCCAGCAGCACGAATATGTCGAAACCATCACCGGACGCCGCCGCTACATCCGCGACATCAACGCCCGCAACCAGATGGTTCGTTCCGGTGCCGAGCGCAACGCCATCAACGCCCCCATCCAAGGCACCGCCGCCGACATGATCAAGAT
>WFRA01000360.1 GCA_015486775.1 Kiritimatiellales bacterium
GTTCAGCAATGCGGCCAGCTACTATGCCGGCGACCGGCCTCGCGACCTCTCCGTTGCGGACATGAACGGCGACGGCATTGAAGACCTAGTGGTTTGCAACGAATATTCCGACAACGTCGGCGTGCTGCTCGGCAACGGCGACGGCACCTTTGCCGCCGTCGTCCCCTACGCCTGCGGCGACGGCCCCTACGCGGTGGCTGTGGACGACCTCGACGGCGATGGAAACAACGATGTGGCCGTGGCCAACAACAACGACAACACCATGTGCATCCTCTTCGGTATCGGCGACGGCACGCTCCAGTCCGCCGTAAGCTATGCGGCCGGAACCGATCCGCGCAGCATCGCCATCGCCGATCTGGATAAGGATTCGACGCCGGACATCCTGGTGGGCAACTTTAGTTCTGACAGCATCTCGTTCTTCCAAGGTTTGGGAAGCGGTTTGGTAACCAATGTGGCGAGCTGGACGGTCGGGGATGGCCCCTGGGGCGACATCGTTGTCCAGGACATCAACGGCGACGGACGAAAGGATTTGGCGATCGCGCTCTACTACGCCAGCCGCCTGGCCGTGCTCCAGCAGGATGCCTCGGGGTCGTTCGGTTCGCCTGTCAAGTATTCGGTGGGCTCCAACCCGATCGATGTGGCCGCCGGGGATTTGAACGGCGATGGCCGCGTTGATTTGGCGACGGTCAACTACAGTGGAAACAATATCGGCGTCTTGCTTGGGAACCGGGAGGAATCCATGGCCGAATTCCCGGCCGGGTCGGGACTTTTCAGCGCCTTTGGCTACGGCAACATCCACGATGCGTCCGATTCCGACTATTGGAGCTTTAGTGCGCAGGCGGGCGACATCGCCACGGTGGCGTGCGAGGTTCCCGGACATCCGACAGCCAGCCGGTTGATCTATGAGCTGTACGACCCAGCCGGAAACAGGCTGACCTATTTCTCCGGGGACTACTATGGTGGCTACGGGCAGTCGGCGCCGGTCACATTGCCGACGGATGGCCGCTACTCCGTGCGGGTGGCGCAGAGCGACGCCTATCGGGGGGAATACAACATCGCGGTCCAGTTGGCGCGCCCGCCGCTGCAACCCGAATCCGAGGCCAACAACGACATCGCCAATGCCGATGCCCCGCTCTTTTCCCTGAACGCCGGGCACTCCGAGGCGCAGGTCTGCGGTTTTGTCAACTGGGCCGCAAACACGGACGATTTCTATAGCCTGGGCAACCTCCCGTCGGGTACGGTGGTACAGGTCTCCATGGAGCTGCCCGCCCGTAGCGCGCTCGTTCCCTACCTGAACATGGTAGATGGATCGGGTGCCTATCTGGCGGTGACGACCAACCAGATGCTTTCGCTCGACGGCTCCTCCGACTACATGCGCCACGCCACGACGGGCATCGACCCGCGCAGCGGCACGGTCGAGGGCTGGGTCTATCCGAAGGAGAGCGGCGACTGGGGCTTCTGGCAGACCCACGATTCCACCAGCCAGAACTGGGCGGACTGGATCGCCATGTTTGCCTGGTACGACAATCCGAGCACCTTCTATTTCCGCACCGGGAACGGATCTTCCGCAACGGCGCAGGACGTCAACTTCGGCACCACGAACTTCATCCCGCCCTTCGTCTGGACGCATTTGGCGTTCACCTGGGGCGGCAGCAACCTGAACGCCTATGTGAACGGCACGCTGGTGGCCTCGCGCACCAACGCCGTCCTCCAGGACACGATGGATCCCTACGCCATCATCGGGCTGGGTCATGGCCGCTGGCTCAATGGCTGGATCGACGAGTTCCGCATCTGGAACCGCCCGCTGAGCCCGGCCGAGATCAATACCTACAAAAACCAGACGCTGACCGGATCGGAAAGCGGACTCGTCTCCTATTGGAACTTCGACGGCGACACGCTCGATGCCACCGCCAACGGCAACGACGGCGAGCTCTTCAACCAGGCGCACCTCGCCAACAAGGAGTTCCCCGATGATCCTTCGAGCTACCCGACCAACTTCACCTTCGTCACCCGCACCAACGGCGACTACTATGTGCGCGTGGGCGCGGCGCTCGGAACGGCGGGGATAACGAACCAATATATCCTGAACCTCTCGGCCTACGATTCGACGATTCCCTTCGTGGCCTCGGAAACCCTTCCAATGGCCGGAACCACGAACGAAACCCTCGTCGACAGCTTCTCGGTCACCTTCTCCGAAGAGATGGACGTGGCCAGCGTCACCAACCCGGCCAACAGCGCGCTGGTGGAAACCTCCGGCGGGGCGGCCTATGCGCTGGCGGTGGACTATTCCAGCGGAACGGTGGCCAGCTTCTCCATCACGGACGGGCCGTTGCAGCCCGGTGCCTACCGCTTCGTCCTCTCGACCAACATCACCGACCGCAGCGGAACTTCCCTGACGGCCTACACGAACGAATTCGCGATGGCCGGGCTCGACGGCTACCTGCTTGAAAGCCGCCACAACGGCGATGCCGACCTATACACCACGCTCAACGGCGCGGGCACGAACCTGCTCGACGGCACCTTCTCGCAAACCGACTCGCTCTCGACGGGCACCGGCCCGTGGGATCTGGCCTCCGGCCTCCTTGACGGCGATGCGTTCCCGGATCTGGCCGTGGTGAACTACCAGTCCCACACGGTTTCGATCCTGCTCGGAACCGGAACCAACACCTTCAACATTTCCACCAACATCGCGGTGGGCTCCAACCCGCGTGCCGTGGCGGCGGGCTTGATCAACGGCGATGCCTATCTCGACCTGGCCGTCGCTTCCGAAGGCCCCGACACGGCAACCATCCTGCTGGGCGACGGTGCGGGCGGTTTCGCGGCTGCGGGAACCTACGGGGTCGGCGCAAACCCATACGATCTGGTGCTGGCCGACTTCAACGGCGACGGCGATCTCGATCTGGCCACGGCCAGTACGGGTTCCGACACGCTGAGCATCCTGCTGGGTGCTGGGGATGGAACCTTCGGCGCAAAGACCGACTATCCCGCAGGAAACGATCCCTGGAGCCTCGCGGCGACCGACTTCAACCAGGACGGAACCAACGACCTCGTGGTGGCTTCCTACTACGACGGAACCCTCCATTTCTTCGAGGGGCAGGGGGATGGAACCTTTGCAAACACCACCAACCTCGTGGTGGGAACCAAGGCCAACGGGGTGGTTTCCACAGACCTCAACTTCGATGGGTTCGCCGATCTCGCCTGCGTCGACTACGACAACGACCGCGCGGTCGTCCTGCTCGCGGACGGGGCGGGCGGTTTCCAATCCCCGGAAACGTTCTGGACGGGCGATGGCCCGGCCGACCTGGCCATCCGCGATATGGATGGCGACTCGATCCCCGACCTCGTGGTGGCCAATCGTTCCGCCGATTCGCTGGCCGTCCTGCATGGCGACGGATTTGGGCAATTCGCCGCGCCGGTTATCACCGCTGTGGCCGACGATCCCGCGATGATGGCCGTGGCCGACTTCGACCTGGATGGGAATCCCGAAGTGGCCGTGTCGCACTACTACAACAATTCCGTGCGCGTTTATGCGCCCAACACGGCGGCGCTGCTGCCCGTGGACGCCCCCGACGGCTCCGTGCGCCAGCAGCATGGCCGCGGAACGCTGGATTCTTCGGCCGATGTCGACAACTGGAGCTTCTTCGCCGAGGCGGGCGACCAGCTGGTTCTCGGCATGGACGTGCCGAACCACTCGATCTACTATTCCCGCAGCCACTACGAAATCTACGATCCCGATGGAACCCGCCTCTTGAACATCTACTCCGATGTCTACGGTTACGGCGAGTCGCAGCCGCTTTCGTTGACGATGAGCGGAACCTATCGCCTACGGGTTACACCCGTTGACAACTATGACGGGGAATACCGCTTCCGGGTCACGACCGTGTCGCCTCCGGCCCTCTACGAGACGGAAGACAACGGTTCGATCGGCGCCGCCGATGTTCCGCAGTTCGCCGCCTCCGCCGGAAGCCTGGCGGCAACGATGGCCGGTTCGATCGAGGGCAACGACCCCAACGGCGACTATTTCAAGCTGGGGAACCTGGGCACGGGCACCGAGATCGGCCTGCAGGTGGAATTCCCGCAGTCGAGCACGCTGGTTCCATCCCTTGGAATATATGATCCCTCCGGCACGCTGGTGGCTTCGGGCAGCCCGGCCTCCAACCTGATCTACACCGCAACCACCAACGGCGACTTTGCGGTTCGCATCTACGATTCGGCATCGACGCGCGGCATCGACGCGCTCTACCGCTTGCGGCTGGCGCTCTCCGATTCGACCGCCCCGGTGGTCGAGAGCATTTCGCTCCCGGCCGAGGGGGCGCAGGTGAACGACATTGTCTATTCGTTCGACGTGGTCTTTTCCGAAGGCATGGATATTTCCAGCGCAACCGATCCGGCCAACTATGAACTCGTCAACGCCGGCGCCGACGGCCTCTTCGGCACGGGCGACGACGAGACCTACGATGTGGACGCCACCGGCTATGCCGGCGGGAACACGCTGGCGCTCGACATCGTCCAGTCCCCGCTCCAGCCGGGCAAGTTCCGCTTCACGGTGGCGCGCGATGTAAGCGACCGGATGGGCAACTCCATGGTGCTCGACGTGGTTCGGAACTTCGAGATCACCACCCCGGCCAACATGGTCTACGAAGGGCGCGACAACGACTCCGCCGCCACCGCCACGGCACTGGCGATGGTGGCCGACCCCGACGGACTGCGCACCGGCGGCGGCCGCGGTTCGCTCAAGGACAACAACGATGTGGACTACTACGCCTTCGAGGCCTCCACCAACGAAACCCTCGTGCTGGGCATCGACCAGATCAACTATGGTTCCGCACGGAGCCTGCGCTACCGCGTGGTGGATTCCAACGACACCGTGCTCGTCGAGCTGGTCTCCGACTACTACACGCAGCGCGGGCAGACCGCCCCGTTCGCGGTTCCAGCCTCCGGAACCTACTATGTGCGGGTCAGCGCCAACAACGACTACCGCGGCGAATACCGCATCCGGGTGCTTGCCGCCACCGCTCCGGCCACGCTCGAGTCGGAGGCCAACGGCGATATTGCCTCGGCGAACCCGCTCTCCATCCAGACCGTGGGCATCACCAACTCCGCCAGCGCGGCGGGTTATGTGGCCTCCACCACCGACAACGACTATTTCGAGATCGGTTCCGTTACCAACGACATGACCGTCCTCGTCGGCGTGCGCGTGCCGACCAACTCGACCCTTTCCCCGGCCGTGAGCGTCTACAACGCGGCGGGAAGCTACATGCCCGAAGAGGGCGTGGCGGGCGACGGCTCCGCCGAGGTGCGCATCACCTCCAGCAACCGCTACTTTGTCGTGATTCGCGGCGCGGAAAGCACCGGCGGCTTCGGGCAGGACTACATGCTCGACACCGAAATCCTCCCGACCGGCGAGGTCGTTATCCCCAACCTGCGCGTCACGCAGGTGACGGTGCCTTCGGCCAGCGGCATCCAGAGCGGCGACTCCGTCTCGCTCTCCTACGTGGTTGAAAACGAGGGTTCCGCCTCCACCGTCGGCGGCGCGTGGCTCGACCGCGTCGTGCTCTCCTCCAACCGCATCATGGGCGACTCCGACGACTATCCGCTCGGCTCCTTCGCCCACGGCGGCGACCTGGCGCCGGGCGCCGCCTACACCAACCTGGTGTCGGTGGACATCCCCGACGGCATTGCCGGCCCGTTCTACATCGTGGTCTACACCGACTTCGGCGACCAGGTCGACGAACGCCTCTTCGACGGCGACAACGCATCGGCCTCGCCCATCACCTTCTCGGTCGCCCTGTCCGACTATCCGGACTTGCAGGTCGAAAACCTTTCGGTCTCCGGCAGCAACGAGGTCGGCCAGGTGCTTTCCATTGCCTGGAACACCGCCAACCGGGGTGCCGCCGCTTCCGGCTCGATCCACGAGCGCGTGCGGATTGTGCGCGCCGACACGGGCGCGGATCTCTTCAACCAGACCTACGCCGTGCCCGGCCCGATCGCCGTGGGTGCCGTCGTTCCCCATTCGCTCTCCTACACGACAACCGTCGGTGTGGCGCACGAGGTGCTCGTCACGACGGACTCCGCCAACGAGGAGTTCGAGTACGGAACAAGCCACGCGGAAGCCGAGCAAAACACCGCGTCGGTTTCCAAGCCGGTAGCCTGGTTCTACAACGTCTTGCTTTCGGCTTCTCCCGAGGCCGGTGGAAGCGTTTCCGGCGCGGGGCACTTCCCGGAAGGAACCATCGTGGAGGTCGACGCGCAGGTGAACACCAACGTGCTGCCCTACACCTTCGTCAATTGGACCACGCAGTGGGGCGGTTTCCAGAGCTCCGCCTCCAACTATGTCTTCCTGCTGACCGGCGACCGGACGTTGCGGGCCAACTTTATCCTGCCGCAGTTTACGCTGAGCGCGTCGCGCCAGCCCGAGGCCGGCGGTTCGGTCTACGGCGCGGGTAGTTTCGACTATGCCTCCACCAACGTCCTGCGCGCCTATCCCGGCCCGGGCTACCGCTTCGGCCACTGGTCGGAAGGCGCCGTGGATCTGGGAACCGCCACTTCGGTGACCAACGTGATGCTCTCCGACCATGCGCTGACCGCCTGGTTCGAGGAGCTCAATCCCTTCCACGATGTCGCCACCTCCACCGAACCGGCCGGCGTGGCGACGGTGACCGGCGCCGGGCACTACACCAACGGCACCGTGGCGGTCTTCTCCGCCCCGCAGATGCCCACCAACGCCACCAGCCGCTTCCTCTTCCAGCGGTTGGAACTCAACGGCGGATACCTGACGGCCTCCTCGTCGTACACCAACACCTTCACGACGCTTCAGCCCTCGAACATGACGGTGCTGGCGCGCTACACCTCGCAGCCGATCGAGCCGCAGGTGCGGATGGTTTCGCGCAACTACAACGATCCGGTTCCGGCAACCACCAACTTTGCCGCGGCCATCGTCTTCGACCGCTCGATGAACCCGGCGGTCGAGCCGCTGGTGCTCTTCTCCAACACGGTGGACCAGTCGGTCTTCGTGGCGTCGAGCAACGGGGTCTGGGGAAGCACCACCACGTCCAACGACACCTTTAGCCTGCAACCCATCACGTGGGGCAGGGGAATGGACGGCGACTACCTGCTCCAGGTTTCGCAGGCCACCGACCTCTACGGCGAGGCCATGGGCGCCACCAACGCGGCGGCGGTCGAGGTCAACTCCACGCCTCCGGACAACCCGCTCTTCGCGGTGGCCAGCTCCAACGCCACCTCGGCCACGCTGGAATGGCCGGGCTACGCGGCGCCGTCCGATCTGGAAGGCTTCCGCCTCTACCTCGAAACCAACGCCTTTTCCAATGTCGGGAACCTTTCGCCGATCGGCTTTGCCCCGGCGGCGGCGCTCTCCGCCGCGGTGGACGGCATCGAGCTCGACACCGACTACTATGTCGCTGCGGTCGCGGTCGATGTGGCGGGCAACATGGATACGGCGGTGACGGGACTCTTTGTGCGGGTCGACAGCGTCGTTCCGCCCGCCGTCGTATTGACGGCAACTGGGCTGGGCGCGGATAGCGTGCAGCTCTCCTGGAACAGCTACGACACCACCGAGTTGTTCGGCCTGGCCGGCTTCGAGATCTATTCCGAAACCACCGACTTTGCCGACGTGGCGGGATTGACGCCATCCACCACCGTGGATGCCTCCGCAAAAACGATCCTGCTCCAAAACCTCGACCGCCAGACCGACCACTACTTCGCCGTCGTGGGCTACAACGGCCTCGGGCAAAAAGTGACGGCGGTCGCGACCGTCTCGTGGTCGGACCCCTACGCCGGACTGATCACCAACAACCTGGCGATCGACGGCAGCTTCGAGATCTACCGCGACATCACCGTGGCGAGCAACGCCGTCCTGACCCTGGAACCGGGCACCACCCTGCGCTTCGCGCCGGGAACCGGCCTGTGGGTCGATGGCGCGCTGGTCGCCGAAGGCACGGTCTTCGATCCGATCACCCTCACCTCCGCCAGCGCGTCGCCGGATCGCGGCGACTGGAACGGGCTGGTGCTCGGCCCGAACGCGTCGGCCTCTTCGCTGCGCCACCTGTGGGTCATGTATGGCCACGGCATCCATCTCGATGGTTGTGTGCCAACGGCCACCGCGCTTTCGGCGCTGTTCAACGCAACGAGCGGCCTGGCGCTGGAAAACAACGCCGCGCTGGCCACCGAAGACCTGCTGGCGCAATACAACGCGGTGGGGCTGATGCAGTCGGACACCTCGCTGTTGAGCGTGAGCAATTCGATCGTGGTGAACAACGACACCAACGCCTTCGCGGCGGGAAGCTCCCCGCTGATGGCCAGCCATGTCTGGTGGGGTTCCACCAACGCCGCCGAAGTGGCCGCCGGGCTGGAAGGAACCGTGGGCGCGTCGCCCTATCTGGTGACCGAACCGCTGCTGACCCCCGCCGCCGACACGGCGGACGGCCTGCACGATGTGGGCACGCGCACCGTGGCCATGAAATATGCCTGTCGCATTGCGGAATCCTTCCGCGTGAGCGAGGACTCCTCGTTCGCGGGCGCTTTCTTCCACGACTTTGTGGCCACCAATTCCGTCCTGCTCTCCGAGGGGGGCGGAAACAAGACGCTCTACATCCAGTACCGTAACGTCAATGGCGAGACCAACGCGCCGATCGTGCTGCCGCTCAACTATGTGACCGACGGGCCGACGCTCCAGGCGTTCAACCTCTCCGAGGGGCAGTTCCTGCAGCGGCCCTATGTGGTCGAAGCCTCGGCGACCTCGCCGCTGGGCGTGGCCGCTTCGGAATTCTATGTCGACGATGCGCTGGTGGCCTCCACCAACGGCGGAACGCTCAAGGTGCTGTGGGATATCCGCACGGAGGCCGACGGCCTGCACCGCGTCAAGTTCCTGGCGCGCGACCCGCAGGGTGCCTTCTCCACCCAGGCGTACAATGTCTGGATCTCGCACGTTCCCCCGCCGGTTCCGGCCTGGACGCTTCCAGCCACTGGAACCGTGACCGCCGCCTCGTCGGTCGACGTGGCCGGAACGGCCGAGCCGCTGGTCGAGCTACGCATCGCGCGCAACGCCGCCGTGGTGGCCAACACCGTTGCGGACATCGACGGAAACTTTGCCGTGGCGGGCATCCCGCTGGTCGAGGGCGCCAACGACCTGGTGGTCGTGGCCCACGACGACCTGGGCACCGCCTCTTCGAGCGCGCGGCGCGTGATCCGCGACACCGGCAGCCCCGAGGCCGTCAGCCTCGACACGGCTCGGTTCTCGCCTGCGAGCGGGGTCTACCTGGAATGGAGCCAGGCGCCCGTCGGCGAAGCGCCGACGAGCTTCCAGGTCTTCTGGGACACCAACAGCTTCGCCACCGCCGCCGCGGCGGCGAATACCGGCAGCGTGGTTTCGGTCATGAGCGCAAACGTGGATGGACTCGCCGACGGGCACTACTACTTCGGGGTCGTCGGGTTCGACGGTGCGGGCAACGAGAGCGCGCTCTCGAATTTGATGGAAGCGGACTACGACACCACGCCGCCGACCTTCTCGATCGGCTACGACCGCTCGTCGCCCGTTGGCCCGGGCACGCTGCATGTGGTGCTGAGTGCCAACGAAGCGCTTTCGGGCACCCCCGACCTGCTCTTCCTCCCGCTGGGCGCCTCGGGGCCGACCATGGTGGCGCTCACCAACACGGCGCCCAACACCTTCGAGGGCGATTTCGTGGTCACCTCGCTGACGCCTTCGGGGCCGGCGCAGGTGCGCGTTTCGGCTGGCGATGTGTACGGCAACATCTTCAACGCCGCGCCTTCGGGAATGGATCTGGTGATCGACACCACGCCGCCGGACGGCGCGATCGAGACCGTGCCCGCCACGCTGGTGCAGGTGCAGAGCAACGTTACCCTGCTGGTGAACCTGGTGCTCTCCGAAGTTCCAAAGGCTGGAACTTCGCCGCAG
>WFRA01000361.1 GCA_015486775.1 Kiritimatiellales bacterium
CGGGTGCTGTTGAATCGAACCGAAGGTACAGCAGTCTTTTTCGGGGGGGCGGAATCGATTGCCTTCCTACGAACGAAAGGCCCTGGGCGACTCGATGAATTCGCGGTCTCGTTTTGGTTCCGGACGGATGGGGTGAACAGGCAGCTCCCCTTTGCGGCTCTGTTCAGTTCGGGAGCGGTGGATGATCCGGAGAGCTGGCAGATCTGCAACGGCGAGGGGCTTTCGGGCACGTTGAGTTTTCGGATGGGGGAACCCCGCGCAATGGCGGGGCTTGGCTTGGCGTACAAGCCGAAGATCTGGTACCACGTGGCTGTGCTGAAGACGCGAACCGACACCGAGGTATACATTACTCCGGAAACGGGGAGGGTGGAGGCACCGGCGTTCAAGACCGATCGTCCCTTGGGGAGCCTGAACGAGATTGTGCTGGGTGCCGACCAAAGCAAGACCTTTTCGTTTCGGATGGAAATGGCCAATGTCAAGATCTATGACTCGCCGGAGGTCTCCGTTTCCGAATTGTTTGCCGAAGGGCCGCAGGTTTACAATCTGGATACAGTGCGGGTCTGGAAAATTCCGGATATGCTCGACCGCTTGGGTCGGGATCGCGATGCAGTCCGCGATTCGCTGTTGAAATTCCCGCTTATCAAGGACACCGTTCAATTGGATGCGTATGGATACCACAGCGCTTATCTGCCGGTTCTGGATGATCTTCCGGGAAAGCCTCGCTGGAGCGTGGCGTTTCCCGAGACATGTCACGGGATCAGTGAAATCTATTTGGTGCCTGCAATGGATCGGCGGGCCTTTCCGATGTCGGGCTATGGGTTTCCCCGGCGGTTTCGCATTCTTGGCATGGTTCGGGGCGGCCCGACGCTGACCCTGGCGGATTGGCGGAGCCGGGATTTCCCGGATCCGGGGCGTTTGCCCGTACGCATTTCCATACCGGGCCACCAGTACAAGAAAATAATCCTTGAGGTCTATCGAGGGTGTTTCGAGGGCGGGCAGGAATTTTTTGCGCTGGATGAAGTCTTGCTCCGGGCGAGTTTCTATCTGACCCTGAGAAAGGAGGTGGAAGCGTCGTCCAGCTTCGAGGTGCCGCCGTTTTGGAGCGCCAAATATCTTATCGATGGGAAAACCAGCCTGGGTCTGCCGGTCTTGCCGACGGTCGAACCTGCCCCGAAGGGCAGTGATTTTGTGGCGCGCCTTCCGGAAAAGCATGCCGGGCCGGTTGTCGTTGAACTGGATCTCCAGAAAAACAAGCACGTCGGCGAGGTTGTGTTCTATCCGGCCCAGCCGCCGGAGGGCATTGTTGTGCCCGGCTATGGGTTCCCCGGTTCCATTAAAATCGACTTTTTCAAGGAAAACCCGGAAACCGGCGATCGAACCTTTCGGGAAAGCATCTTCTTGCCGAAGGTGGGGAATCCGGGCAACAACGTGGTTCACACATTGAGCCTGGGAGTTGATGCCCGTTGGGTACGCTTTACCTTCGACGATCTTCCGGAGTACGAGGGCCATGCCGTTTTCGGGCTGGGGGAAATCGAAATCACGGAGGCCCGCAAATCCATGTCCGTGGGGGCGCTTGTGCGATCCGATGCGTTTCCGCACCGATCCGACCTGCAATCGTTGACCGATGGCCTTTCCGGTGGCCAATCGGTTATTTCGCTTCTGCCCTGGCTGGATGCACTTGCGCATCGGAGAAGCCTGACGTTGTGGCTGGAGCAGAAAGAGGACATGGGTCGAGTTCTTGGAGCGCGCTGGGATCGTTTCATCCACCATGCGGAGATTGTCGGCATCTCCGTGTTTGTTTTTGTTTTGGCCGGAACCTGGATAGGGGCCGCCATCATGCGCCGCCGGAAATCAAACCGTTTTCGCCAGCAGGTCACCCAGGATTTGCACGACGATATCGGAAGCAAGGTGGGGGCCATTTCGCTGGCCTCTACCTATCTCCAGAAAATTTCCGCCGATCCGCGCGTACACGAAGGAGGGCGGGACATCCAGGAGATTGCGAAGGATATGACCAAGGCGCTGCGGGATGTGCTCTGGTTCACGACCAGCAAAACCGACACCCTGCGGGAGCTGGTGCGCAAGTTGAGGGAGACGGCCGGGCAGACCATCCCCTCCGACATGCTCGTGTTGAACACCACCCCCCTGCGCAAAATTCCCGCCTCGTCCATTCGCGTGGAGACGAAAAAGGATTTGATGATGCTGTTCCAAGAGGCCCTGCACAACGTGCTCAAGCATGCCGAGGCATCGCAGGTTGAGGTAACGCTTCGCTGGGATCGCCCGAAACTCACGTTGCGAATCGTGGACAATGGAAAGGGGTTGGGCTCCGGGCTTTCCCCCGACCAACCCGACGATGGCCGGATGCACTTGGGGCTTGAGGGGATGGCGCGCCGGGCAAGGCGGATGCACGGTATGTTGCGGGTTGAACCCGCTCCGGGCGGGGGAACCCTGATTGAATTCAGCGTAAAGGGCGGTAGGCTGTGAAAACAGGAGCCGGAGGCCGGGGTCGCGCTAACTTAAGGGTGCTTAGCATGGATTCTTGGCACGACTCTATGTATGCGGGGCAGGCGAGCCGCCTGCGGTACTATTCCGTATCGCCCGCTTCCAGCGGGCTTCACGGAGCCGCCAGGATGGCGGCGATACAAGTTGTATCGCAGGCGGCTCGCCTGCTCCATGCAGGGCCAGTCCTGCTTAAGTTGGCGATCGGGTCTGCCTGGCTCGTTGGCCGGGGCACAACTACAACATCTATATTTCGCATTCGGTTCCCTGGCTGGGGTACCCTTTCCTGTTTAGGGGGATTCTCCGATCCTCGCATGCGGATGGTGAATGTAGGTAGGTTATGAGTAAAAAGAAAAAGAGTGTTGTTCAGGTGTGGATCATCGAGGACGAGAACCACTACCGGAACCAGCTGACGAAGCTGCTCAATCTGGACGACTCCATTGAATGCACGAAGACCTTCGAGTCATTCGAGGCCGCGCTTCCCTGTTTTGAGGATTCGGATCTGCCGGATATTCTATTGCTGGACCTGAATCTTCCGGGAACACATGGCCTGGATGTGATTCGCCAGCTCTCGCAAACCCATCCTTCCGTCCAGATTCTTGTGCTGACGATCGATGACCACCGAAAAGCCGTATTCGATGCCATTTCCGCCGGTGCGTCTGGCTATCTGCTGAAAAACGATCCCTACGAGGATATTTTGCGCGGGGTGCATCAGATCATGGAAGGCGGGGCACCGCTGAGTGCCTCCATCGCCTCGTATGTGCTGGAAACCTTCAAAAAAGGCTCTCCAAAGTCGGCCGATGAAAAACCGACCGAACGGGAGACGGAGATTCTCCGGATGTTGGCCGACGGGAAAACGCGCAAGGAAATCGCCGCTGCACTGTGCGTGGCCGTCACCACGGTCGACTACCACCTGCGCTCCATCTATGAGAAACTCCACGTCCACTCCACCGCCGGCGTTGTAGGAAAGGCTCTGCGCGACAGGCTGATTGAATGATTTTTCGCGCAGGCGGGAGCTCATTATTCGTCACGTCACAACTACAACATCTATAC
>WFRA01000362.1 GCA_015486775.1 Kiritimatiellales bacterium
GATGCCGTCGGCATCGGGATCGAGTGAGAGCGGGTCGAGCTCCAGCAGCGTTTCCCGGAAGTCGGAAAGCCCGTTCCCGTTGGAATCGGAGTCGGCTAGGTTGGGCAACCCGTCGCCGTCGAGGTCGACCAGCGTCTCCCCGGCATCGGGGAGGCCGTCGCCGTCGAAGTCCCCGGAGGGACCGAAGAGGAGATAGTCGATATCGAAGTCGTAGCTTCCTGAGGTCATGCCGACGGGATCAAGCCGCCAACTGGTAATGTTTTGCCCGAGCCAGGCGGGATCGGCGGAGAGGTCGAACGAGTAGATCCGGAAGTCGCTCGATGCCGCGACGGGGAAGGTGACCGACTGCGCGGCGGTGAAGCCGCCGCCATCCTTGCCCCAGAAGAGCTGCCAGTTTCCCGACCGCTGGGTCTTCAGCCTCAGGATGCCGGTCTCCTGCCCGTCGCCGAAGGTGTCTACATTGAAGTTGCGGATCTGCGGGTCGGCGGCATCGACCGTTCCGGAAAAGAGGCCGTTGGCGGTCTGCGACTGCGCCATGTTCTTGGTCTGGATATCCGGATCCGGCTCCGTGAATTCGTAGCGGAGGACAATGTCCGCTAGGTTAATATTTGTCCAGGAGCTGATCGGGACATAGGCGAGATAGGGGTCGAAGGTCGCGGCCTCGTCGGGGGTTCCGTAGTCGTGCATGACCTGCCAGGAGGGGCGGTAGCGTTCGTAGGCCCAGGGCGCCAAGCCATCCGCGTCGACCCCCAGCCCGAAGCGCAGGTTGCCCTCGAGCGAGTGGTCGAGTTGGCGGTGGTAGAGGTAGGCTTCGAGGCCGGGAACCTGTTCGGCGATCTTGAAGGAATAGGCCAGCGCGGCGGCCTGATGGGCTTCGTCGGTCGCGTTGCCGTCGGTGGCCACATGGAACCCCTGCTCACCGAGGACGATCGGGCGCGGTTGTCCGTTGTAGAGCATGGCGGACTGCTGGAGGTAGCGGCGGATCACCTGCAGGTTCTTGAAGGTGATGTATTCCGTGTTGAAGTCGTCGACCGGCGCGGCATCGTTCCAGAACTCCGGAACAAAGAGGTTGACCGGATAGGGGTGGATGCAGACCCCCCAGGGGAAATCCCCCTCCGCCTCGGCCTTGGCGGCAAACAGGTCGAGAAATTCCTTCGGCTTGCCCGCCCGCAGCGTGTTCGTGGAGTGCGCCTTGTTCCAGAAGTGGGTGAAGGAGACAAACACCCGGAAGTCGGGGTTGTATTTCCGCAGGGCGAGGTCGGCCATCCGGCAGGAGGTCAGGTAGATGTCCACCACCTTTTCCAGCTCGATGTCGCCCAGGTTGTACCAGGCATAGTGCGCGTCGAGTTCGTTGCCGATAATGAAGCCACGGATCTCCCCGTTTGCGCCGGAGGGGTTGGAGAAGGTGCTGGCCAGCGCCTCCAGCGTCCCCCGGTAGTAAGCGATGCCCATGGGATCCATCACGTTGTGGGCCACCGAGAACGAGTTGGGTGGATTGGTCACCGACAAATAGTTCCGCAAGGGATTGAAGCGCTGATCCGCCGTGCCCTCGTCCAGCCAGTAGTTCTGGATCGAATTCAGGAAAACCTCGTAGGTCGCCACGCCGTTGCCGGAAAAATATTCCATGGTTCCCGCCAGGGCATCGAGGTAGCCTTGGTTGATTCCGATGTTGAACTCGTCCACCGGCCAGACCGTGGCGGGGTTTTGGGAGAGGTCCACCACATTTTTCTGGAGCATGTTTGGTTTTTCGGACTGGCAGCCCAGCGCGACAATGTCGTCATTGACCGGCCCGCTGAGCCCCTTGATGCCCGACGGCACCACAAGCGGTTGGGTGCGGTCTTCTGAGAAGGTCCAGAGGCGCCCCCCGGCCAGAAGCGGCTCGGCCGGAGTGAACAGCGGATTGTCGCTGACCGCCATCCAGTCCAGCTCCAGCGACGCGCCGGAAAAATCCGATGCCGGGAAGTCGGTGGGATGGTCGTTGGGAAGATCCATGCGGAGTTGGACATTGCCGTGCCACGCCAA
>WFRA01000363.1 GCA_015486775.1 Kiritimatiellales bacterium
ACATCGCCATCGACCAGCCAGACCACCGGGGCGCGGCTGAGGTGGTTCTCGAAGGAGAGCGTCGCGCCGGGTTCGATCGTGACCGACGAATATTTGAAGACCACCGCCCACTTGTTCGAATCGTAGACCCCGCTTCCTGCATTTGCGGTGTTGTCGGCGTTCCAATCATTGGAAGCCGCTTGCGAGAGATCAATGACCACCGTGGTGTTCGAAGCCACGAACAGCGTTCCATCCGAGCCATCCGCTCCCGGCACCGTGATGGCGGCGAACCCCGCCGAATGGAGCATCGCAAAACCCAAAACCAATCCCATACGATATTTCATAACCAACTCTCCTTGTTTTTCCAGCGAATTCCCTTTTCAAGATATGAAACAGGATATTCCAGAGAAATGGCTTTGTCAAAATATTTCCCCGATGCTTTTTCCCCGACCTTCCAAGCTTTGTCAAAATGCGTGACAAGGACGGGAAAATCGTAAATCCTGCCCCGGTTTGCAACTTTCAAGGAGAACTATGCCGATAAAAAGCATGACAGGGTTTGGCGAGGGGGCGGCTTCGGGTGGCGGGGTTTCGGTGCTGGTGGAGATCAGCTCGGTCAACCGCAAGCAGCTGGATGTGAACATTAGCCTCCCGCGCAACCTGGCGGCGCTCGACGCCCAGGTGCAAAGCCGCGTGCGGCGGGAGTTTTCCAGGGGCCGGATCTCGGGAGTGATCCGGGTCGAGGCGGCGGGGAGCGCCGCCGGAACCGTGCAGGTCGACGAGGCGCTGGCGGCGCAGTATGTCGAGGGCATCCGCCGCGCAGCCAAAAAGCTAAAGCTCGCCGACGATCTAGGTGCGGAGACCCTCGCCCGCCTGCCGGGGCTGGTTTCGGTGGTGCAGAAGAGCCTGGACACCGACCATGCGGGCGCCGTGCTGGACAAGGCGATGGACAAGGCGCTGCGCGGGCTGACCCGGATGCGGGCGGCCGAGGGCAAGGCGCTGGAGAAGGATCTTCGCGAACGCCTGGCCTTGCTCGACGGGCTGATGAAGGGCATCCGGGAGGCGGCACCGAGCGTGGTGGCGGACTACCGCAAAAAACTTTTCCAACGGTTGGAAGAGGCCGGGCTCGACGATCTCGCCGACGACGAGCGGATGGTGAAGGAGATCGCCCTCTTTGCCGACCGGTGCGATATCAGCGAGGAGCTGACCCGCCTCAAGAGCCATCTGGCGCAGGCGCGCAAGCTGCTGCGCTCGGCCGAACCGGTGGGGCGCACGCTCGATTTTCTTTGCCAGGAGCTTTTCCGCGAGATCAACACGGTCGGCTCCAAGGCCAACGAGGCGGGGATCACCCGCCAGGTGGTGGCCTTCAAGACCGAACTCGAACGCATCCGCGAGCAGGTGCAGAACGTTGAATAGAAGGAAGAAGAACGATGGATAACGAGCTCATAGAGGAACCCGCCGCGGAGCCCCGGGGGGTGCGCCCCCTGATGATCGTGGTCTCCGCGCCTTCGGGGGCGGGGAAGAGCACGCTGTGCAACCGGCTGGTGGCGGAGTTCCCGAATGTCGCCTATTCCGTCTCCTGCACCACCCGCGAGCCGCGCGGCGAGGAGCGCGATGGCGAAGACTATTTTTTCCTCTCCAAAAAGGAGTTCAAAGAGCGGATCAAGAACGGCGAGTTCCTGGAATACGCCAAGGTACACGGCAACTTCTACGGCACGCTCGAAGACACCGTACTCTATGCCATGGAGGAGGGCCGGCATGTCCTGCTCGACATCGACGTGCAGGGCGCCGAGCAGATCCGGGGGTCGCTCGGCCGCCTCGACCCGCGCAACCCAATCCGCCGGGGATTCGTCGATATCTTCATCTCCCCGCCGTCGATGGAGGAGCTGGAAAGGCGGCTGCGCGGGCGCGGGACGGACAGCGATGCCGTGATCAAGAAACGGCTAAAGAACGCCAGGGAGGAGATGGAGCACGCCGCCCGCTACTCCTGCCAGATCGTCAACGACGATCTCGACACGGCCTATGAAGAACTCACGAAGGCGATCCGCGCCGCCCTCGGGGAATAGCACAAACCAAGGACAAGAAAATGCCGAAAAATATCGTTAAATTCCTGAAGGAACCCTTTGTTCAGTTTTTGCTGATCGGGGCGGCGATCTTTGCCGCCAGCTATCTTTTCGCCCCGCCCCCCGACGAGGAGGCGGACAACCGGATCGTCATCGGCGAACAGGCGGTGCAGACGATGCGGGATCGGCTGCACAGGCAGTTTGGCGACCGGCTTTCGGAAGAGGAGATCGAGACCCGCCTGGACCAGGCCCTGGAGCAGAAGATCCGCATGGAGATCCTCTACCGCGAGGGGGTCGCCCGCGGGCTGGACAAGGACGATTCCATAATCAAAGCCCGCGTGGCCGCGCTGATGGAGCGCTTTGCCCGCGAGCTGGCGAGCAGCGAACCCTTCACCCCCGAGGAGATCGAAAGCTACTACAACGAAAACAAAAAACTGTTCACCAAGCCGAAGCGGATCTCGTTCGGGCAGGTTTTGTTCAGCTCGCAAAAGCGGGGCAAGGCGCAGGCACTGGCCGACTGCAGGGCGGCGCTGGCGCGGATCCAGTCCGGCGAGCTGACCGACTATGCCGAGTTGGAAAAGCTAGGCGACCAGCAACCGCCCGTCCGGAGCGCGTACCGGGGCGTGACCCCGGAGCGGATGAAGGGCATTTTCGGGGATGCGTTCATCCGGGATCTGGGCGAGGCCGACCAGCCCGGGGTGATCGCCCCCGTCGAGTCCAAATATGGCTACCACATTGTCCAGCTACGCCAGGTGGTTCCTTCGGAGCTCAAACCGCTCGACGATGTCCGCTCCAAGATCGAGCAAAAAATGGAATATGACCGCAACACCGCAAGCTTTGAAAAATTCTACGAAAGCGTGAGGGGCAATTACACCGTTATCGTGGAGGACGAACGTTGAGCGGCAAGGCCTACAAAGCGGTGCTCGGATTCCTGTTCGTGCTCGGGCTGGCGACCGGGGCGCGAGCCCACCAGGTTACCGCCACCGAGCACCGGCTGGACATCGTGGAGAAGCCAAACCACACCTACCACCTCAAATGGACCGGCCCCAAGAGCGACATGAGGGTGGTCTTCCCGTCCGACTTCCAGGAGCTGGCCTCGGCTCCCGGCGGGGAACGGATCGTGAAGTGCGCACAGACCCTCGCTGGGCGGGAGGTCTCCATCGAGGGGTTCGATTCCGCCACCAAGGAGGTTCTGGTGCGGACCGTGCTCCTGAACGGCGATGTCCAGGTGGAGATTCTCAGCGGCGACCGCAGTTCGTTCACCATGCTGGCCACGCCCACGAAATGGCAGGTGGCGGGCACCTATTTTGGGCTGGGCGTAGGGCATATTTTCGGAGGAACCGACCACCTCATGTTTGTGCTCGGTCTCATCCTGATCCTGTCCAACTGGAAGCAGCTGGCCTTTGCCATCACCTCGTTCACGGTGGCGCACAGCATCACCCTAGCGCTGGCGGCCTGCAACGTGATCCATGTCCGCCAGGCACCGGTCGAATCCGTCATCGCCCTCTCCATCATGTTTCTGGCCACGGAATACGCCCACCAGCTCAAGGGGACGCGGGGGTGGACCTCGCGGCGGCCCTGGCTGGTCTCGTTTTCCGTGGGGTTGCTCCACGGACTGGGGTTCGCCAACGCCCTCTCGGAAATCGGGCTGCCCCACGACGAGCTGCCCATGGCGCTGCTCACCTTCAATCTTGGGGTCGAGGCGGGGCAGCTCACATTTGTCGCCGTCGTGCTCTCCATCCTCTTCATCGCATCCAAACTCATCAGGCAGCGTCCGGTTTGGATCAAGGTGGCTGCATCGTACACCATCGGATCGATTGCCGCTTTCTGGTTTATCCAGCGCACTTTTCTGATATTCTAGCCGCCAGCTAAAACTTGGGGAGCAAGGGAAACATGAGGGAGAACGGATTTTCGAAGCGCGGTTTTCTGAAACTGGGAGGCGTCTCCCTGGCCGCCGCGTGGTCGGGCAGGCAGGTTTTTGCGGCCCCGTCGCGCACCCCCTTTTCTCCGGTCCGCTTTGCCGTAGTTTCCGATCCGCACCTCGATATCCACGGCAAAAACGGGATGAAGATGAGCGCGATCAGCGCCGAGTGTCTGGGGCACACCGTGGCCGATCTCAACCGGGAGGAAAATCTCGCCTTTGTTTTTGTGCCGGGGGATCTGCTGCAGGATGGCGAGGTGGAAAACGCGCAAGTGGTGCGGGACACGCTTGATCGGTTGACCGTTCCCTATTTTGTGGTTTCCGGCAACCACGACTATGCCCCGGCCGATCCCACAAAGCGGCGCGACGGCTTCACCTATTTGACGAGCGACGAGTTCGTCCGCTTCTTCGAGGGGCATGGATATGGCACCGACGGGAAGCACTACTATGCACGGAAAATTGTTCCCGGCCTGCGGGTGGTCGGGTTGGATGCCTGCCGCCCGGGGGTGGAGGGAACCTTCGGCGGAATCCTGCCCGGAGAGCAGATGGAGTGGCTCGACCGGCAGCTGGCCGACCATGCGGACGAACTGAGCCTGGTCTTTGTACACCACAACCTGATCCGCTGGTCGGCGGACGAGCAGCCGGGCGGGCCGAAGGCGGACTTTGCCATCGAGAACGGTGCGGCGGTGCGGGCAATCCTGTCGAGGCATTCGCTGGCCGCACCGGTGGTGGTTTCCGGGCACCGGCACATCGGGCTGCACCGCAGGGAAAGCGGCGGCGTGAACTATTTCGTGGTGCCGTCGCTCAATTCGCACCCGATGCGCTACAGCGTATTCACCGTCTCGAACCGTTCCATTGCCTGGAAAACGCCGATGGTCGATGTGCCGGAAACGCTCCACGTGCAGGCGCGTGCAAACCTACTCGACGCCACCTTCTGGCGGGCGACGCAACTTGAAGAAAGAACCCCGGAAAACGATGCCGCGGTTCTTCGGTTCTACGAAAACAACCCGCTGATCCTCGGATCGGCAAAACTATAAAGAGGAAAAATGAAAGCACAGCACCTCTCAACTATCGCCCTGCTAGGAGTCCTTCCAATCCTTGGATGCCAAAACAGTCCCGCACCGGAATCCAACTGGGACGAAACCGCAACCGTGGGCATTGCCACCAACCGCGTGGTGCTACCCAACAGCCAGTCGCTCACCCCCGCCGGAACCACCACCGAGCTTCCAGGCATGCGGCCGGTCGCGGTGGCCATCTCCCCGAACGGAAAGCTTTTGGTCACGGCGGGAAAAACCAGCAAGCTGGTGGTACAGGATCTTCCAACGATTGGAAAGCCGCGCTTCATCGCCCTGCCCAACGAAAACGATCCGGTGGAGGTGATGGAGACCAACGACATGAAGCCCGACAAGAAGGGGCAGATCAGCTATACCGGCCTGCTCTTCTCCCCTGACGGCCAGCGCATCTACCTGAGCAATGTGGACGGCAGCGTCAAGGTTTTTTCGGTGAATGGCCGCGAAGTAAAGCCGGAAGGCACCTGGAAGCTGCCCAAGAAGGCCTCCAAACAACGCAGCGCCGAGATTCCTGCGGGGCTGGCGGTTTCCAAGGATGGGAAACGCCTCTATGTCTGCGGCAGCCTCTCCAACAACCTCCACGAACTCGACACCGCCACCGGCAAGGTGCTACGCAGCATTCCCGTGGGCATGATTCCCTACCAAGTGGTTCTACGCAACAATCTGGCCTATGTCAGCAACCGCGCGGGTCGCCGACCGGTGGAGGGCGACGCCGTGGAAAACTCCGGCCAAGGCGTTTATGTGCGGGTGGAAGGCGAGCTTTCCCTGCCACAGGGAACCGTGGGCGTGGTGGATCTGGAATCCGGAAAGATGGTCAAGGAGATCGCGGTGGGAAAACAACCCGGTGCCATGAAAATCTCACCAAATGGAAAATTCCTGGTCGTGGCCAACGCCGATTCCGATACGCTCAGCGTGATCAATCTCCAAACCTTGGAAGTCGTGGGTTCGCCTTCCGTACGCTGGAAGATCGACGACCCGTTCGGTGCCTCCCCGACCGCGCTCGCGTTCTGGGGAAAATCGACGCTGCTCGTCTGCCTCGGCACCCAGAACGCGCTGGCCGTTTTCGACTTCGAACGCGACGGGGACGTCGAACTCGAAGGCATGATCCCCACCGCCTGGTTCCCCTCCGGCATCGTGGTTGACCGCAAGAACAAAATGCTGCACGTCTCCAACATGAAGGGGCTCGGTTCCGGCGCCAACTTGATCCGGGAGGGCAAGAAATCGAGGACGCGCGCCTACTTCGGAACCCTCTCGCACATTCCGCTGCCCGACGACGAGGACGATCTCGAAGAGCTAACGGAGCAGGTGCTCGACAACTACCGCATCGACGTGGTCCGCCGCGCCCTCCTCCCCGCCCGCGCCGGCCAAGAACCGGTGCCGGTTCCCGAACGCTCCGGCGAGCCGAGCGTCTTCAAGCACGTCGTCTACATCATCCGCGAAAACCGCACCTACGACCAGGTGCTCGGGGATGTCGCCAAAGGCGAAGGCGACGAAAGCCTCTGCACATTCGGCGCCCGAATCACGCCGAACATCCACAAGCTCGTGGATGAATTTGTCCTGCTCGACAACATCTACTGCTCCAGCATCCTGAGCGCCGACGGCCACAACTGGTGCCTCTCCGCCTTCGCCAACGACTACCTCGAGCGCAGCTTCGCCGGCTGGCCGCGCGCCTACCCCGACGGGCTGGGCTACAACGATATCGACGTGATGGCCTGGTCGCCGCAGGGGTTCCTCTGGAGTGCCGCCGACAAGGCGGGCAAGAGCGTCCGCGTCTATGGCGAAATGTGCCTCGGCAAAACCATGTTCGCCGACCCCTCCAAAAAAGGAAGACCCACCTTCCTCGACTTTTTCAACGATTGGAAAACCGGCACCACCAACTGCACCTTCGAGACCCAGCCCGCCCACGCCTCGGTGGCGCCCTTCCTCGCCACCAACTATCCCGCCTGGGCCGCCAACATTCCCGACCAGGTTCGCGCCGACATCTTTATCGAGCATATGAAAGCCTGCGAGCGCGGCGAGGCGGAGTTCGAAAACCTCCACATCCTCTCCGTCCACAACAACCATACCTCCGGC
>WFRA01000364.1 GCA_015486775.1 Kiritimatiellales bacterium
GGCGGGCGCTGTCGGGAACCATCTCCTGCCGGAGCATTTCGAAGAGCCTGCGGGCGATGGGGCCGGGTTGGCCGTCGCCCACGGGGTTTCCTTCGAAGGTGGTGACGGGAACAATATTGGGGGTGGTGCCATAAATATGCACCTCGGCGGCGGAGCGCACCATACCGAGCGATATGGGGTGGTATTCGGCGGAGGACAAGATCCGCTCGTCTTTGAGCTGCCGGGCAAGTTCGAGTGCGCGCTTGGCGGTGGTGCCGGCCAGGACGCGGTCGGGCGGCGGCATGAAGAGCTCTTTGCCGCGCGTGACGATACCAATGTTTTCGGTGGCACCTTCGGCGAGGTTGCGGTTTTCGTCGAGCGACACGGTAAAGTCGACGCCGAGATCGACGGCCTCCTTTTTCATGAGGACGTTGGGGAGATAGTTGCAGGTTTTGACCGTGGCGAAGATGCCAGACTTGATGGGGATTTTGCTCACGGCAACGGTCGCGCCTGCGGGGAGAGAATCGATGTCGGTGTGCTTGGATTCGTAGACCACAATGTAGAGTTCGGACTTGAGGCAGGCATAGGGGTTGACCCCCATGGTGCCGCATCCCCGGGAGACCAGCAGACGGATCAACGCATTGCGCTCCCCGCCTGCGCGAACGGTCTGGATCACGGTGGCGGCCATTTCATCGAGCGGCGCGGGAAGTTCGATCCCAAGCGCGGCACACGAACGCTCCAGACGCGTGAGGTGTTCGCCAAGGTTGTAAAGGCTTCCATCCATGCACTTGAACGATTCAAACACGCCGTCGCCCCGGTGTACCATGTGGTCGTCCACCGGCACTACCATCAGAGCCGGATCCACCACGATGCAGTCGGTTGCGGACGAATACATGGCATAGAGGTTCTTGCGCTCCCCGGGCAGCCGGGTCAGCCACCCCTCGCGATCAACAATTTGCTTTTCGGACATTCCACCTCTCCATTCAATGCGGCGCACTATCGCCAAAATATCCAAGGATTGGAATTTATTTCCGGAGGAAGTCGTGCCACATTACGTGGCTTATTCAACAAAGGGGATACAGATGAAGGATCTACTCAAGAAACGCGTGTTGGTTACCGGCGGCGCCGGCTTTCTCGGATCGTTCCTTTGCGAGCGGCTGATCAACGAGGGCTGCGATGTTATTTGCATGGACAACTTTTTCACGGGGCGCAAGGCGAACATTGCCCACCTGATGGACAGCCCCTACTTCGAGCTGATGCGCCACGACGTCACTTTCCCCTTCTATGTCGAGGTGGACGAAATCTACAACCTCGCCTGCCCGGCCTCGCCGGTACACTACCAGTTCGATCCGGTGCAGACCACCAAGACCAGCGTCCACGGCGCAATCAACGTGCTCGGCCTGGCCAAGCGCGTGAAGGCCAAGGTCTTCCAGGCCTCCACCTCCGAGGTCTATGGCGACCCCTCCGTCCACCCGCAACCGGAAAGCTATTGGGGCAACGTCAACCCCATTGGCATCCGCTCCTGCTACGACGAGGGCAAGCGCTGCGCCGAAACCCTCTTTTTCGACTACCACCGCCAAAACAACGTGCGCATCAAGGTGGCGCGCATCTTCAACACCTACGGCCCGCGGATGCACCCACATGATGGCCGCGTGGTCTCCAACTTTATCATGCAGGCGCTCAAGGGCGAGGACATCACCATCTATGGCGACGGCAAGCAGACCCGCTCGTTCTGCTACGCCACCGACCTCATCGAAGGCTGGATCCGCCTGATGGCCACCGGCGACGATGTGACCGGCCCGGTCAACCTCGGCAACCCCGGCGAGTTCACCATGATCGAGCTGGCCGAAAACGTGATCGAGCTGACCAACTCCAGTTCCAAGCTGGTCTTTGAAGAGCTTCCCGCCGACGACCCCAAGCAACGCAAGCCCGACATCACCCTCGCCAAGGAAAAATTGGGCTGGGAACCAACCGTCCCGCTGCGCGAAGGCCTCGCCAAAACCATCGAATATTTTGACGGACTGCTCAAAGAGATGGAATAAGCCGCATGAAACCTTCATTAAAAGACAGTTCCCCAGAGCGGCTGCATTCGCTGGATGTGCTTCGGGGGTTCGACATGTTCTGGATCATCGGGGGGGATGCCCTTTTTGCCGCAGCCGCTTCGGCGACGGGCTGGGGCTGGCTGCACGGGTTTGCCCAGCAGGTAAGCCACCATTCCGAATGGAGCGGCCTGCGCTTCTACGACCTGATCTTCCCACTATTCATGTTTATCTCCGGCGTGGCCATCCCCTACGCCATCGTCTCGAAACGCGAGAAGGGGGAAAGCCGACCCAGACTGCTTTGGAAGGCCTTCCGCCGCATGGTTCTGCTGGTACTTTTCGGAATCGTCTACAACGGCGCGCTGCAAAACGGATTCGAGGATATGCGCGTGGCCAGCGTACTTGCCCAGATCGGCATCGCCTATTTCTTCGCCTCCGCCATGGTCATCAACACGGAATCCATCCGCCCCCGGCTATTTTGGCTGGCGGGCATTCTTGGAACCATCGCCATCCTGCAGCTACTTGTTCCGGTGCCCGGTGCGGGTGCCGGAAACCTGACGCCGGACGGAAGCATCAACGCTTGGATCGACCAGCATTTTCTCCCGGGAAAATTCTACGGCAAGGTTTATGATCCGGAAGGCATCCTCTGCATCATTTCCGCAACGACGGTTACCCTGACGGGTACCCTGGCCGGTAGCCTGCTGCGCAAAACAGATCTTTCCGGAAGCCGAAAAACCGCCATCCTGTTGCTTTCCGGCACGGGGCTGGCGGTAGCGGCACTGGCGCTCTCCCCCTTCTATCCCATCATCAAGAAAATCTGGACGGTTCCCTTCGACCTCGCCGTGGCCGGCCTCTCCGCCCTACTGCTTGCCCTCTTCTATTTTATCATCGACGTGAAGGACTGGCGGAAAGGTTCCCTCTTTTTCAAGGTGATCGGGCTCAACTCCATCACCATCTACATGGGTACCCGCATCATCGACTTCTACTACAGCTCGGAATTCCTGCTGGGCTGGCTGTCAAAGCCCGCCGGGAACTTTGGGGAAATAATCATTGAGGCGGGGGTTCTCGCTCTCGAATGGCTCTTCCTCTACCACCTCTACCGGCACAAAATATTTCTGAGGGTCTGAAAACAGTGGTTCAATTGACTTTTGCAGGATCGACATAGGCTAAAAGCCCCTCCCAGGTGAACACGGGAATATTCGGGGGAAACACCACTGGCTGCCCATTGTCCACGGCCACCACCGACGCCCCCGCCGCACGAGCAGCCTGGATGCCTATTAGCTGATCCTCGAACGCCAGCGTTTTTCGGGGAGCTACACCCAGCTTCTGGATCGCCTTTTCAAAGATTTCAGGATCGGGTTTCCGATTCTCCACATCGTCGGCCGTCAGAATAGATTCGAAAAATCCGCCAAGGCCCACCGCCTCCAGCGCGGGCAAAACAAAGGCTCGCGGTGAATTGGTTGCCAGAACCAGCGGTTTTTTCCCGTGCCAGCGCTTCAGGAAATCGCGTGCACCGGGAAAAAGTTTCGCCACAAAGATCTCCTTCATGCGCTCCCGCTTGCGGGCAAGCACCTGCTCCGGATCCAGCGAGAGGCCGCGCCGCTCGGAAAGCACCTTTGAAAAGCTGGTGCTGTGCGCGGCAAAAAACTCATGGTGCTCGTCCGGCGTCAGGGTGTATCCGCTCAACTCCAACACGGTATCCGCGTACGCCCGGGCGTGGTACTTGCCCGAGTCGAGCAACGTGCCATCCAGATCCAGGATGAATGCGTCGAAGTTTTCCAGGTTCATGGTTAACCCCCTACCAAAGCAACTTTAATCCATGGGCTTGGTATTCGGAAAATCTCTTGTCAGCAGAAACCATGCAATATCCCGAATGAATGGCTTGATAGATTAGCATTCGGTCAAAGGGATCTTTATGAAGCAGAGGAATGGTTCCCGAATCCGCCGCCGAAAAAGCATCCAAACCCAATAGATTGAGCCCCATTTCTCGTTCAGCGATTCCAGCCATCTCGCTGGGAAGCAATCCATTGAGTTCCAGCTTTCCCAAAGAATGCTTAATGGCGATTTCCCAAAAACTGACGGCACTCACAAGCACCTCGTTTTCAGACTCCTGCATCTGATATTTCACAACCGCACTTAAGCGCGAAGTATCCATTAGTGCCCAGATAAAGACGTGGGTATCCAGCAAAAGCTTCATAATCCCAGCAGCTCCTCGTCGGTCATTTCAAAACCATCTTTGATTCGATAGGTTGCCACCCCTTCCCGAACCCCGAGCTGAACCGGTTTCTTTGTATATTTTTCGTAGGGAACGACAACAGCGACTTTTTCCTTTCTGCGCCCATAGCAAACCACAAATTCCTCGCCATGCCGCACCTCGTCGAGCACTTCGGAAAAACGGGTTTTAAATTCACCAACAGCAAGCGTTTTCATAATGACCTCCATCAATCAAACTACTACACTGACCAAACTTGTCAAGTTGACAAGGTACACTAACCGCCCGGGAACGCCGAGCCCCAGCTCGACACAAGGCAGGCGAGCCGCCTGCGATACTTCTCCCGTACCGCCGCCGACCCGGCGGCCTTGAATATACCACACGGCAGGCGGGCCGCCTGCGGTACAGTCGTCGGACGGAACCCTGAGAATCATACAGCATTGCACAATGTCAGGATCACGGCCTTCTGGGCGTGGAGGCGGTTTTCGGCCTCGTCGAAGACGATGGACTGCGAACCATCGATCACCTCGGCGGTCTGCTCGAATCCGCGGGCGGCAGGGAGGCAGTTCATGAAGATGGCATCCGGCTTGGCATGCGCCATGAGCTCGGCGTTCACCTGGTATGGCATGAACTTGGCGATCCGTGCCGCCTCCTGCTCTTTCGGAATATGGTAGCTCATCCAGGAGTCGGTATAGACGACATCGGCATCCTTGATAGCCTCGGCAGGGTCGGCGGTCACAAAGACGGAGCCACCGGACTCGGCGGCAAACGCCTCGCAGTCGGCCACCACATCCACACTCGGTGAATAGTCGGCACCGGAGGGCGATCCAACACCCACATGCATACCCATTTTGGTTCCGCCATACATCAACGAGTGTGTCACGTTGTTGAACCCGTCGCCGAGATAGGCGAGCTTGAGCCCCGCGAGCGTCCCCTTCTTTTCTTCAATCGCCTGGAGATCGGCGAGGATCTGGCAGGGGTGGCTGTCGTCGGTGAGCGCATTGATGACGGGCACGGTGGCATGCTCCGCCATTTCGAGCAGATCGGCGTGCTTGAAAAGCCGAGCCATGATGATGTCGACAAAACGCGAGGCCGCCCGAGCTGAATCGCCGAGGGTCTCCTTACCGCTGCCCATGGGCGAGTTTCCCGTGTGGTAGTAGATTGCATGGCCGCCCATCTGCGTCATGCCAGCCTCAAAAGAGAGGCGGGTGCGCAGGCTGGGTTTTTCAAAAATCATCAGTAGTGTCTTACGCTCCATGGCGTTGGCATATTTTTCAGGATTGGCCTTCACATCCCTGGCCAAATCCAGCACTTGCCGGATCTTTTCCGGTCTCCATTCCTTTAGCGAAATTAGGTGTTCCATAGTGTTTCCTTGTTGTTCGTGGTACGTGATGCGTGTTGCGCAGTACACTACACATATTTTCTGGGATCGGTTTCTCCGATGTCGCCAAAACCTTTTTTTCGTAGCAGGCATGAATCGCAGTGCCCGCAGGAACGCCCATCAGGGGCGGGGTCGTAGCAGCTCGTGGTTTTAGCGTAATCAACGCCCAAGTCCAGCCCGCATTGGATAATTTCCGCCTTGCCCATTTCGATCAACGGCGCGTGAATCGTCATTTTCTTGCCCTGCACCCCGGCAACGGTAGCGAGGTTGGCCATGGCTTCGTAGGCCGCCACAAATTCGGGGCGGCAATCGGGATAGCCGCTATAGTCAAGCGCGTTGACGCCGATAAAGATATCGAAGGCACCCAGCACTTCCGCCCAAGCCAGGGCATAGGAGAGAAAAATTGTGTTCCGCGCCGGCACATAGGTGATCGGGATTTCATCGCCCAGCTCGTCCATACTTCCATGCTTTGGAACTTCGATATCCGCCGTCAGCGCGGAGCCGCCAAAGGTGCGCAGGTCGATCTCCACCACCTTGTGTTCCACCGCTTTTTCGGCGGCCTGCTCCGCCGCGCAACCGAGCTCGATACTGTGGCGCTGGCCATAGCTAAACGACAGGGCATACACCTCGAATCCATCCCGAAGCGCCATCGCCATTGCCGTTGCGGAATCGAGCCCGCCGCTCAGCAGCACCACCGCTTTTTTCTGATTGTTTAACATTTCATTATCCCGTCGGTTCTATACTTCTTGTTTACAGGAATCCCCCTGTATTTGAATAAATACTGATATCTTCACCATAGTAGCTTTCATAGACATGTTCAAAAAGAGCGGAGCATTTGGAGCTGAAGAGTTCGCGGGTGTAGGTTTCTGGCAGACCGCTATCGAGTTCATCTTCGATGGCTAGGCGGACTTTGGCTCGGGCCTGAGTTTGATGCCGCCAATCCACGCCAAGTAGTGTTTTGAGGCGGGATAAAACCTTATGGGCAACCTTCTTCACTTCCTCCCGTTCCTCCGTCGATAATTCGGGACCGGGGCGCGTGAGAATATCGAACACGGTCAACTCCTCTTCGGTCAAGTGCTCTCTCAGATGGCGTTGCTGCTCCACGGAAAGGGTCTCCGTAAAATCCAGCAGGTCTTCCAGGATCTGCTCAATGTTCCGACTGCCGTTATTGTAGCTCTCGATCAGTTCTTCAAACTTTTCCAGATAATCGGTGCGGGTCTTGTTGAGGCGGATCAGCTTTTCAAGCTGGGCGCGGATGGCGGCCTTGAGCATTTCCAAATCCGTGTTCCGATGTTTGGATTTTTTTAGCCGATCACGCAGGGTTTCAAAATCGACTTTTGAAAGATCAATCAGCGGTACGGGTGTGGTCGGCATATCTACACCGGTAATCGAGTTGTCCAACACTTCATTTACTCGCCCCATTACCTCGCTGATGTCCACAGGATCAGGATTCAATGTTGCTCGAATCGCGTCAGCGACGGCGGTCAGGCAGGCGACGCGACCGGAAAACTCCAGAGCCGCCGGATCGGGTTTCACCGCTTTGTACAACATACTGGCCAACCGTTCGTTTGCCAGAAACTCCTTGCGGATGTCATCAGGTGCAATCAGTACATTTCTGGCATCATCAATATATTGCAAACGGTTCAGATCGCCCAAAGATAAACTCTCGATGGCCGCCAGATCAACGCCCTTACCGGCGCAATAAGTCGTGGCATCCAAAATTGCCTTCCGCAAATCCTCCACCAATTGCTGCTTATCGCGAACGGGCGTTTCTCCGCCACCTCCCTGTCCATAGATCGCCAGCGCCTTTTCGAGCGAGGCAAACACATTCGCATAATCTACAATCATGCCACTGTGCTTACCGGGGAAAACCCGGTTGGCCCGCGCAATGGTCTGCATCAACGTATGGTTGCGCATCGGCTTATCGAGGTAGACCGTAGAACAACTCGGTGCATCAAACCCCGTCAACCACATAGCGCAGAGGAATACAATGCGTAGCGGATCATTTGGATCCTTGAACTTTTCGCCCAGATCCTCGTCATGCATTCGCCTGCGGTGCGGTTCAATATCGAGGCCGAGCTTCTGCATCTGCTCAATCTCGTTCTGCCCCGGCGAAACAATCAGCGCCATATCCGTCGTCTGTAAAACCTGCAAGCGATCCAGCAGTTCATCTTTCCGATCTTCCGGAAGCGCATAGTGGCCGAGAAGTTCTTTCTTCACCCGCGCCAACTCCTCCTTCCAGGCCGTACGCACCTTATCGTGCATCCGGAGCGCCGTCGCCTTGTCGATGGACACCACCATCGCCTTGCCAACGAAACCGCGTCCCAGAAAATGGTTCACAATATCATGGGCGATCGTATCCAGCC